>JBFICU010000033.1:0-9949 GCA_041581855.1 Porticoccus sp.
AAAACAATCCCATGGTGATGCCGAAATCAGGGTCTTCGCCCGCTTCGAGGTTTTTCTGAACCGAGTCTTTGTATGCGTGTGCTCGATTCATCAGGCCCTTGGCAGCGATACAGTTAAGAAACCAGGTGAGCTGGGTAATTTCCGGTACATCAGACTGGCGATAAAACACCACGTTATCGGTATTGAGTCCCAAGGCAAGCCAGGTGGCGGCAATTTCCCGAGTGGATTGGTGTACCTTCTCCGGTTCCTGGCACTTGATCAGAGCATGGAAATCGGCCAAAAAATAATAGGCATTCACGTCAGCACGTTGACTGGCCGCAATGGCAGGTCGAATTGCACCCACGTAGTTACCCAAATGGGGCGTACCGGTGGTAGTAATCCCGGTCAGTACGGTATCGCGCGTGGCAGATGTATTGTTATTCATGAATCATTTTCTACAGTTAATACGGTGTTATGGGCGCACATCATACGGATTTCGGCGCATCAATAAAGGCAAGTTCGTTATTCAAATTTCCTGTATCACCAGGCTGCGGCTATCGTTGTAAAACTCATTCAGTGCCCGGTAGAGATTGTAGGCATCTCCGGAGCCCGCCATTTCACGGATAGAGTGCATGGCAAAGGTGGGCACACCAACATCCAGTGTCTGCACACCAATGGAAGCAGCCGTGATGGGGCCTATTGTGCTGCCACAGCCGAGATCGGTTCGATTGACGAACACCTGCAAGGGCACCCCTGCCCGTTCGCAGAGCTGCCTGAAGATGGCCGCTGTAACGCTATTGGTAGCATAGCGCTGATTGGCATTGACCTTGAGAACCGGACCCTCATTCAAAACCGGGCCGTGGTTAGCGTCATGGCGATCTGCATAATTGGGATGGACCCCATGGGCGTTATCCGCAGAAATCAGTAATGAACGGCGAATAATACGGGTCAGCTGCTCTGACAGTGGGTAGAGACGTTCCAGCAGGGATTGCAGCATGGCACCATTAGCACCGCATGCTGACACGCTCCCCACCTCTTCATGATCGTTACAGATCAGCATGGTGGTTTGCTGGTCCCCCGACTCCAGCAGAGCCTTTAGTCCTGTAAAACAACTCAGCAGGTTGTCCAATCGGGCACTGGAAATAAACTCACCGTAAAGGCCAGTGAGTGCCGGTGCCTGACAATCGTAGAGGTACAGTTCGTAATCGATGATCTTTTTAGCTGAAAGGGATGATTCCTCTTTGGCTAATTCAGCAGACAGCAGTTGACGAAAATCCTGGGTGTTTTTATCGCGATCCTGAAACAGCAGCGGCGGAATGTCAGTCTGCGGATTCACTTTGCGTTCGTTATTGGCTTCGCGATCCAGGTGAATGGCCAAACTGGGAATGACTGCCACCGGTCGTTGCATGTCCACCAGTAACTGGCAGAGCTGTCCCTCGCCATTATCGACAATCACTCGACCGGCAATGGACAAGTCACGGTCGAACCAAGGATTGAGCAGCGCGCCGCCATAAACTTCCACGCCAAGCTGAAAATAGCCCTGACGGTGTAATTCAGGGTTTGGCTTGACCTTCAGACAAGGACTATCTGTGTGGGCGCCGACCATCCGGATGCCCGTTTCTTCAGCAGGTTTGCGGCCCGCGACAAAGGCAATGATCGAAGATCCATTGCGGGTGATGTAGTAACGGCCACCGGGTTGTATCTGCCAGCTGTCTTCCTCAGCGAGAGCCTTGAACCCGGCGTTGTCCAGAGCAGTGCGGAGATTCTTGACGGCATGGAATGGTGTCGGTGATGCACCGATAAAGTTCAATAGTTCCTGGTTAAAATGTTGCCTGCTCATCTACATCTACCTACTTTCTCAATTCGATTTGCTGTCATTGTCCAGTCGGGCAAGGAGACTTGATGTATCCCATCGACCGCCGCCCATTGCCTGAACATCGGCATAAAATGCGTTGACCAGTTCAGTGACGGGTAAACGACTACCATTATTGGCGGCCTCTTCAAGCACAATATCCAAATCCTTGCGCATCCAGTCGACGGCGAAACCGTGATTGTACTCACCGGCCAGCATGGTTCGGTAGCGGTTTTCCATTTGCCAGGACTGGGCTGCGCCCTTGGAAATCACATCAATCACCTGCTCCGGGTTCAGTCCAGCCGCCCGTGCAAAGTGGAGGCCTTCGGCAAGCGCTTCAATCAAGCCGGCCACACAAATTTGATTGACCATTTTACACAGCTGTCCCGAACCCACAGGCCCCAATAACGTTACTTGCCTGGCATAACAGTCAATAACGGTCTCCGCGCGTTTAAAATCACCCTCTTCGCCGCCAACCATTACCGTGAGCGCGCCATTCTCAGCGCCTTGTTGTCCTCCGGAAACTGGCGCATCCAGATAGCCAATTCCTCTTTCGTTGGCAATACCGGCCAACTCGCGACTGACCGTCGCGGATGCTGTCGTATGGTCAATGAACAATGCGCCTTCTTTCATTCCGGTAAAAGCACCCTGTTCGCCACAGGTCACTTCGCGCAAGTCATGATCATTGCCAACACAGGCAAATACAAAATCTGCGTCTTTGGCTGTCTCTGCTGGTGTTTTCCCCCATTGTCCGCCGTACTGTTGGCACCAAAGCTGGGCCTTTTTGTGGGTGCGGTTATAGACGTTCACATCATGGCCCGCACGACTCAAATGTCCGGCCATGGGAAAACCCATAACCCCTAAACCGATAAAAGCAATTTTGCTCACTGGTTCGTTCCTAGGTATTCATTAGAATGGCTATTAAGACTGAGCCCAACAACAGGCGATAAATCACAAAAGGCAACATGCCAATGCGGTTAATCCAGGTAAGAAACAGGTGGATACACAGGTATGCTGCGATGGCAGATAACACGGTGCCCAGGGCAATATCGAACCAAGGCACATGCTCCAGCTGGGTGAGTTGTAGCATCTTGTAGCCACCACTCAGCACGATAATGGGGATCGCCATCAAAAAAGAAAATCGTGCCGCCGCGGCGCGTTCAAATCCCAATGCCAGTGCCGCAGTGATGGTAATGCCGGATCTGGAAGTCCCCGGAATCAGGGCGATTGCCTGTGCAATGCCCACGAACAAGGCAGAACGCCAGGTAAATTCAGTCAGTACACGAGAACGACGACTGTAGATATCAGCTGCACCCAAAAGTATCCCGAACAAGATAGTTGTTGCAGCAATCACAGCGGTAGAGCGCAGGTGCTCTTCAATAAAATCACCCAGCAGTAAGCCTGCCAAGCCTGCAGGAATGGTCGCCAGGATAATCTGCCAGCCAAGTCGGCTTTCAGGTGTGCTGCTGCCACCGGCGACGTTTCTGCTCCAGTGAATAATCAACTGCCGCACATCGTGTCTGAAATACCAGACTACCGCGGCCAGTGAACCCACATGGACGGCGACATCAAATGCCAGTCCCTGATCGGGCCAACCCAAAACAGCGGAAGGTAGGATCAAATGTGCAGAACTGGAAATCGGGAGAAATTCGGTTAGGCCTTGAATGATGGCGAGAAAGGCAATTTGAAAAAAGTCCACAACTACACTGCTCCTGAGGGGTTGCTTCCGGTGTCAATCCTTAAGCGCTGGCGTTTTTTCCAGGACACTTTGTCCCGGAGATACAATGGCTGGACATCATCAATAGCACTTACCTGCCCTCGGAGGATTTGTGGCATCGCCACCGTCAGAATGTCTCGGGCATCCGGCATCATTGAAGGTTCGAGAAAATGCGCCTTCAAACCGATTCGATCTTTGAGATGCCATCCATCACCGATGCCGTACAAAGACAGTGTTGAGGGAAAGCACTCGATACCTTCAGGCGCAGACAAACTGTCCGGATAAAGGCGTATCAATTGATTGTCCCGCCACTCAAACTGGGACCAATACAGCTCATTCATCCGGGCATCGAACATCGGCATAATTTGGCAATTGTCCGTAATTTCCAGCTTTCGAATAGCGGTACAAGCAAGGACTTCAAGACTGGAAACAGGCATCACGGGAAGATTCGCACCAAAAGCCAGCCCCTGCACTACCCCAAAACCTATGCGGATACCGGTAAATGAACCTGGTCCGTGGGTGAAGGCTAAAGCATCCAGATCAGACAGTGACACCCCGCCTTCGGATAAGACGTCATCAACCATCGGCAGCAACAATCCAGTGTGTTCACGGCTGGCCAGTTGAAACCGAAAAAAGGTTTCATCACCGCGACATAATGCAACCGAACAAGCCGGTGTTGTTGTATCTAAGGAAAGAACCGTCAGCACAATAAAAAATCCCCCGATTTGGCGGGGGATTGTAACCTGATTGAAGGGGCAACAGCGCCCATGGTTTTGGTGTCTACTAAATTTCCTATTCAGTATCTGATGCAGGCGTGATGGCGGCCTCGGTTGGACTGGATACCGGTGCAGCGGCTTTCGTTGTCACTTTTTTGCGGGGACGGCCTGGTTTAGTGGCTGCTGCTTTGGCCGTTGTCTCAGTCTTTCTTGTCGCCGCGGGTTTAGCAGTACTAGCAGCTTTTTTGGCAGTTGGTTTCACTTTTGGCTTTGCAGCTACTTTTTTAGTAGACGGTGAAGCGGTTGCTGCTTTTTTGGGGCGACCTGGGCCACGCTTTGCTGGTGCCGGTTTAGTCTCGGCAGAAACACTTGCTGCTTTGGGTGGGCGACCTGGCCCGCGTTTGCCCTTAACGGTGGTTGAGGGTGTAACCTTTTTTGGTCTTCCTGGCCCTTTGCGCGGAGTGGCTGAGGCAGTTGTAGCTGCTTTAGGGGGGCGTCCAGGACCACGCTTTGCTGGCATGGGTGTTTTTGTCTCTTTGACAGCTTGAATTTTTTTCTCGGCAGCTTTAATGACATCTGTCGCTTTTTTATGCAATTGTTTCTCAGCGGCTTTGACCCGGGCAAGAGCTTTTTTCTCTGTTTCGCGTACCTTCTTGGCAACATCTAAAGCACGCTTCTTCATCCATGCCTGTTCGAAACGTTTTTTTGCCTTTTCCAGATCTTCTTGAGTTTTAGCCTTCAGTTTTGCTTCTGTCAGGGCAATTCTAGCGGCAGCCTTTTCTTCCATCTGTTTTGTCTGCTCAAGAATTTTGGCCGCACGCAACTCTGCTTTTACCAACGTACTTTTGATGTTCAATTTTTCTAACTTAGCTATGTTGGAACGAACTTCCTGCATGGCTTTTTTCAATGCTGCCTGCGATGCCTTGGTAGAACTTTCTGCAACCCTGTTTCTCGTGGCAACCAATTTTTGGCGAGCCGATGCAACCTTTGCACTTTGTGTCGAAATTTCCTTTTCTATTTTACTGATCACGTTGGCAACTGCTTGTGATGCAGTAGTTTTCACAGAGCTTTTGGCAGCAGGTTTTTTAGCTGGTTTAGTTGCCGTTTTAGATACGGTCTTTTTAGGAGCGCGTGCCATGGGTATCCCCTTGTGTGAAGAAAAAAGTCGATTGAGACAAAGACTAACAAAATGTGACTAAAGTTTATTCAATCTACAGATATTTTCCAGCATAGAGGTAGAAATATTTGCAAAAATCAAATAATTAGTGCCTAAAAAGCCTAAATTAGAGGGAAAGTTTATCTGCGACCATACGAGACAGGGTTTTTATAAACGTTGGAGAATTATTGAGACAGGGAATGTATTGATAGTGATCGCCGCCCTGATCAATAAAAAGTTGACGATAACCAAGGTTAATCTCCTCTAGTGTTTCAAGGCAATCAACGGTAAATGCAGGGCTGATAATATCCACGGATTTAACACCAGAGACGGCCCAAGTGGTTAGCTGTTTATCTGTGTAGGGCTGAAGCCATTGTTTAGGACCAAAACGGGATTGGAAGCACATCACCCAATCATCTACGGAAAGAGCAAGCTCCCTTGCAACAGATTCTGCCGTTTCAAGGCAGTGTTGATAATAAGGGTCACCTTTGTCGACATACTCCTGCGGAATACCATGGAAAGACATCAGGAGTTTTTCATGGCGCCCGTGTTGTTGCCAGGAGTCTCGAATGCTCTCGGCAAGGCAATGGATATAGCCCTCGTCATCATGAAACGATTTAAGCACTGTAATATCGGGAACATTCCTCGCGCTTTTGGCAATATCCGCCACTTGGTCATAGATGGCACCGGTGGTAGAACCTGAATACTGAGGGTACATCGGCAACACGAGAAACTGTTCAACCCCCTGCTCCTGAAGGTTTGAGATTGTTTCTGCCAGTGATGGCTTTCCATAGCTCATTGCCTGAGTCACAACAGGGGCCTTTTCCCCATACTCCGCCAATAATTGACTCCGCAAATCTGTCACTTGACGATCAGTAATGACTCTTAAGGGAGAGCCTTCTTCCCACCATATTTCCTGGTAACTGTGAGCAACTTTTTTTGCTCGCAAAGGAATAATGACCAATCGCAGCAATAGCCACCACAGTATTTTTGGTGCTTCAACCACGCGGCTGTCAGAGAGAAAACATTTCAGAAAGTCAGCTACAGCTGAAGAAGTGGGGGTTTCGGGTGTACCGAGATTAACCAGTATGACGGCTTTTTTTTTCATTGTTTTTCGATGATCTGGACAAAAAAAATGGGCTCTTGTGAGCCCATTCTGCATGACTTGTTATGCTCAAGCCAGCGCTTCTTCCAAGCGGGCTTCAACATCAGACAATGCCCCTACGCCATTCACGCGGGCGTAAGATGGAGCGCTATCGGGCTGGGTTTTTTCCAGGTTCTGATAGAAACCGACCAGCGGCTGTGTCTGCTCATGATAGACAGCCAGGCGATTACGGATAGTGTCTTCCTTGTCGTCATCACGCTGAATCAGGGGTTCACCGGTGACATCGTCAATGCCGTCCTGCTTTGGCGCATTGTGAATGACATGGTAAACGCGACCGGAACCTTCGTGAACACGGCGACCACTGAGGCGGGAGACGATTTCATCGTCAGCCACATCAATTTCAATTACTTTGTCGATGACAACGCCTTGACTCAACAGGGCTTCGGCTTGGGGTATGGTGCGAGGAAAGCCGTCGAACAGAAAGCCATTCACACAATCTGGCTCCTGAATACGCTCTTTAACGAGGGCAATAATCAGGTCATCGGAGACCAGCCCGCCGGAGGCCATAATATCTTTAGCTTTCAGGCCTAGCTCGGTGCCTGCCTTGACGGCTGCGCGCAGCATGTCGCCTGTGGAAATCTGGGGAATACCAAATTTCTCGGTTATGTATTTGGCCTGAGTGCCTTTACCTGCACCTGGGGGCCCCAACAGAATAATACGCATCGGTGATCTCCGGTTATCTGGGGTGAAATTATAATTAGCCAGTTACCAAAACTCGCAATTGAGGCCGGAAACCTTACACACAAATGTGCTGTTTCACAAGTAAATACGCGGGGTTCAGCGATTTTAAGGGGTCTTCTGTTTGGCCTGAACCCACAACTGGTCGAGTCTGTTCAGGGTGCAGTCACTCATGGTTTCGCCAGATGCCATGAGCTGCTGCTCAATATACTGAAAGCGGGTTTCAAATTTCCTTGATGCAGAGCGTAGACTGGTTTCTGCATCAACTTTCAAATGACGACTGAGATTTACCGCTGTGAACAACAAATCACCTAATTCTTCTTCGATTGCGTGCTGGTTTTCTTGGTGAATAGCAGTTTTTAACTCCCCTATTTCCTCTTCCAGCTTTTCAAACACCCCACTACTGTCGGGCCAATCAAAACCATGGTTGGCAGCTCTTTTCTGAAGTTTTTGCGCACGACTCAGTGCTGGCAGGCCCAGAGGGATATCATCCAGAATGGAATGTTGTCCTTTTTGTTGCCGCTCAGCACGTTTCAGCGCTTCCCATTTTTCCTTGATCGCCATGTCATCAGGGGCGCCGTCAGTGCCACGACTACTCTCCAACGTGCCCGCCGGAAAAACATGCGGGTGGCGATTGACCAGTTTCTCTACCAGAGTGGAAACAACGTCATCGAAGTCAAACAGCCTCTCTTCAGCACCCAACTGACTGTAGAAAATGACTTGGAACAAGAGATCTCCAAGCTCCTCTTTCAGGTGAGCGAAGTCTTTTCGTTCAATGGTATCGATGACCTCATAGATCTCTTCAAGGGTGAACGGAACAATCGTTTCAAAGGATTGTTTAAGGTCCCAGGGACAACCATTATCGGGATCACGCAAACGCCTCATGAGATACAGTAAGTCTTCCATCTGATAGCGATTTTCAGCCATATCAGTTCTCACCCAGGCGTTGAACATTGGTGACGTTCGAAATTTGTCGCAGCCTGGATATGACAGCACTCAGCTCGTCAAAATTGAGGACTTCAAGGGTTATTTCCATATGGACAGAAACGCCCATGCGGCCTTCTTCACTACGCGTGTTCATGGCAAGAACGTTGAGTCCAGCCTTGTCGAGGATGGCGGTTATATCGCGTAACAAACCACCTCGGTCATAGGAGTCGACCCTGATCCGCACGGGGTAAACTTGTTTGGGTTTCCCTCCCCAGGAAACTTCCAACACCCGTTCCGGTTCAGCGTTCTGCAAGCGCAACAGATTACCGCAATCCTTGCGGTGAACCGACACGCCTCTACCGTTGGTAATGTAGCCACTGATCTGGTCGCCCGGTATCGGGTTGCAGCAACGGGCAATATGGGTGAGGAGGTTTCCCACCCCATATATGTAGATGTCGGATTCTTCGTAACGGCTGGCCCTGGCTGGCGACAGAATAGAGGTTTTTTCCGGCTTCTTACTGATATCCATGGAGGCCAGAATGGCATTGACGACCTGTGTGACGCTAAGATCGCCGGCACCTATGGCGGCGTACAAACCATCTTCACCATGCTTGTTGAACTTCTCCGCTAACTGGTCGAGCCCAATGTGTCTAATATTGAGCTGGCGCAATTCCCGTTCCAGCATGGACTTCCCAGCTTGGGCATTTTTGTCATGATTTTGCTTGCGGAACCACTGTTGCACTTTGGCCTTGGCGCGAGCGGTATGGAGATAGCCCAAAGCAGATGACAGCCAGTCACGACTTGGGGATTCATGCTTACTGGTCAGAACGGTTACCTGATCTGCGGTATGCAACGTGGCGTTTAATGGCACGATACGGCCATTGACCTTAGCCCCCCGGCATCGGTGACCTACAGAGGTGTGTACCCGATAGGCAAAATCCAGTGGTGTGGCGCCTACCGGCAAATCCACCACGTGGCCTTCCGGTGTAAAGACATAGATGCGATCAGTCGCATTATCCTGGCTGAGTAACTCTTTAACCTGGTCATCTTCAATTTCTTCGTGCCACTCCAACACTTGTCGCAGCCAGGCAATTTTTTCCTCATAACTTCGGGCGCTGCCTTTAAGGTCCGTGCCTTTGTAACGCCAGTGAGAGCAGACACCAAATTCAGCCTCTTCATGCATATCGTAGGTGCGGATCTGGATTTCCAATACCTTTCGATGGGGACCTATCACCGCCGTATGCAGTGAGCGATAACCATTTTCTTTTGGTGTTGCAATGTAGTCATCAAATTCGTTGGGAATATTACGCCAGTGCCCATGAACAATACCCAGCACGGTGTAACACTCAGTGACGGTTGGGACGAGTACCCTGACAGCGCGAATGTCGTAGATTTGCGAGAACCCCACATCCTTACGGTGCATTTTTCGCCAGATACTGTAGATGTGTTTGGCACGCCCAGCGATCTCACCCTTGATGCCGGCCTTTTCCAGTTCGCTGTGAAGTGTGTTGATCACTTCATTGATGTAGCGTTGACGGTCCATCCGGCGCTCGTCGAGAAGACGGGCGATACGCATATATTCATCTGGTTCCAGGTAACGGAATGCTAAATCTTCCAACTCCCATTTCAACTGGCCGATGCCGAGCCGGTGCGCGAGGGGTGCATAGACATCATATATTTCGCGGGCAACACGCTGACGCTTTTCATCAGTAGCTGTTTTCAACGCCCGAATGGCACAGGTACGCTCGGCGATTTTGAT
>JBFICU010000034.1:0-9844 GCA_041581855.1 Porticoccus sp.
CCGCGCAGGTGCCAGCCACACCCGGTAATCGTGGCGGCAGCCAGAAAAACTGTGATGACCAGGCAGCTCAATTTTTTCATCTGTGTTCCTTAAAGTGTGTTGCTTGGCATGTGGTTGCAGGTTTCAGTTGGCAACAATATTGACCAGCTTGTTGGGGACGACGATTACTTTACGGATGGTTTGACCCTCCGTAAAGCGCAGAACGTTCTCGTGAGACACGGCGGCTTGTTCAATGGTATCCCGATCGGCACCCACGGCGACATCAATTTGCGCTCTCAGCTTGCCATTTACCTGTACCACCATCTGGATCGTGCTTTTCGCCAACGCGGTTTTATCGGCCTCGGGCCAGGAGGCATCAAGCAGATTTTCCGTTTGACCGAGGGCTAACCACAATTGGTGACAGATATGCGGCACGATGGGTGAGAGAAGCATCACCGCCGCATTGAGTGCCTCTCGCTCTACGGCTAGCCCGTTACCCGACGTGCGATCAGCATTGCGTCCCAGTTCGTTAAGTAGCTCCATTACTGCGGCGATGGCGGTATTAAATGTCTGGCGGCGACCGAAGTCATCACTGACCTTGGCAATGGTTTCATGGGTCTTGCGACGCAGATCCCGCTGGGGCTGATCGAGGGCTTCGGCATCGAGATGTGACGGCGTCCCTGCTTGCAGGTGAGCGTGGACCATTTTCCAGAGTTTACGCAGAAAGCGGTTGGCGCCTTCAACACCGCTGTCGTTCCACTCCAGGGATTGTTCCGGGGGGGCGGCAAACATGGTGAACAGTCTTACCGTATCGGCGCCGTATTGCTCGATCAGCTGTTGGGGGTCAACGGTGTTGCCCTTTGATTTGGACATTTTGGTGCCGTCTTTCAGCACCATGCCCTGACACAGCAGTCGGGTAAAGGGTTCGTCTGAATTGAGCAGGCCTTCATCGCGCATCAGCTTGTGGAAGAAGCGCGCATACAGCAGGTGCAGAATGGCGTGTTCGATGCCACCCACATACTGGTCTACCGGCAGCCAGTAGTTAGCGGCGGTGCTATCCAGCATGCCATCAGCGTAATCGGGGCAGGTATAGCGGGCGTAGTACCAGCTCGATTCCATAAACGTATCAAAAGTGTCGGTCTCGTGCTCTACCGCCATGCCATTCAACTCGGCGCGGCGCCACTGTGGGTCAGCCTTGATCGGCGATTGAACGCCGTCCATTTGCACATTTTCTGGCAACAGTACCGGTAACCGATCGGCAGGTACCGGAATCTCGCCACCGTCTGGCAGGTTGAACATGGGAATGGGTGCGCCCCAGTAGCGCTGGCGGGACACGCCCCAGTCGCGCAAGCGGTAATTGGTTTTGATTTCGCCGCAGCCCAAATCTGAAAGTTTGGTCGCGACGGCATTGAAACCCTGCTGCGGCGTCAGGCCGTCAAATTCGCTGGAGTTGACCATGACCACGTTGTCTGTTTTTGACGCGTACCATTCCTGCCATGTTTTGCCGTCAAAAGGATTGTCTGTGGTATCGATTGGCTGGAATACCTGTTTGATGGGCAAGCAGTGCTTGTTGGCGAATTCGAAATCGCGCTCATCGTGGGCAGGTACAGCCATGATGGCGCCGGTACCGTAATCCATCAGTACATAGTTGGCGACCCACACCGGCACCAGCTCGCCGGTAATAGGATGGATGGCAGAGAGGCCCGTGGCCATGCCCTTTTTCTCCATGGTGGCCATATCGGCTTCAGCCACGGACTGAACCTTGCAGGACTGAATAAAGGCAGCGAGCGCTGGATTGCTTTTCGCAAGCGCCAGGGCAATGGGATGTTCTGCGGCGATACTCGCGTAGGTGACCCCCATTAAGGTGTCGGGGCGAGTGGTATACACCTCAAAGTGATCGATGCCTTCGACCGCTTCATTGAGCTGGAATTGGAATTGGACCCCCTGGCTCTTGCCGATCCAGTTGCGCTGCATGGTGCGCACTTGCTCAGGCCAGCCTTCGAGTTTGTCCAGGTCGTTGAGCAATTCTTCGGCGTAGGCTGTGATTTTGATGAACCACTGCGGGATTTCCTTGCGCTCCACCTGGGTGTCGCAACGCCAGCAACAACCGTCGATAACCTGCTCGTTGGCCAGTACGGTTTGGTCGTTGGGGCACCAGTTAACCGCAGCCGTTTTCTTATAGACCAATCCCTTTTCGTACAACCGGGTGAAGAACCACTGTTCCCAGCGATAGTAGTCCGGCTTGCAGGTGGCTAGTTCTTTTGACCAATCGTAGCCAAAGCCCAGCCGTTTGAGCTGGGTCTTCATGTATTCGATATTTTCGTAGGTCCATTTTGCCGGGGCCGTGTGGTGCTTGATGGCCGCATTCTCGGCCGGCAGGCCGAAGGCATCCCAGCCCATGGGTTGCAACACATTTTTGCCAAGCATCCGCTGATAGCGGGCGATCACATCGGCAATGGTGTAGTTACGCACGTGCCCCATGTGCAGTTTTCCGCTGGGGTAGGGAAACATGGCCAGACAGTAATACTTTTCCCGCTCCGGTTGTACGGTGACGGTAAAGGCCTGGTTTGCCTGCCAATATTGCTGCGTGGCGGTTTCAATGTCTGCGGGGTGGTATTGTTCTTTCATCTGCAATCTTGATTAGGGGGTTGCGGTGCGGGACCGGAAAGGCGGCCAATTATAGGCCAAAGGTGGCGACAGACACAGCCCGGAAATTGCGGTATGGCTTGAATCCGTCGCAGGGCTTTGGGGGCTCAGCGACGCTGGTCCCTGCGGGGCTGGTTCCAGGCAATGCCAACTACAAGCAGTAGCGAGAAGCAGAGAATAGGTAGGGAGCCCCACTCTGCAAAGGGTGTTTTGCCCGCATGGGGGGTCAGGTAACCATTCAGCACTTCTCTGGAAAAGGCGGGAACCGTGGTGACAACCTGACCGCGGTTGTTGATGAGGGCCGTAATGCCGTCATTAGTGGCGCGAATCAGTGGCTTGCGGTTTTCCATGGCGCGCATGCGGGCCATTTGGAAATGCTGTTGTGGGCCGATGGAGTGTCCAAACCATGTGTCGTTACTGACGGTGAGCAACAGGTTGGCTTCCTTGGCGGAGCGAGCGACCAAATCCGGAAAAACGATTTCATAACAGATGGCCGTGGCAATGGCGATACCGTTGGCCGTAATGGGCGGTTGGTTTGTCAGCCCCGGACTGAAGGCCGACATAGGTAGGTCGAAGAAGGCGATCGTTCCCCTTAACCACCGCTCAAAGGGCACATATTCACCGAAGGGCACCAAATGTTGCTTGTGGTAACTACCGCTGGCCCCCCCGAGGCCAATGACGGAATTGTAATAATGCTGGTCGCGCCCGTTGCGGGTGGCGATGCCGGTGATCAGCGCAGTGTTATGGTCGAGCGCGCTTGCTGACATGGACGACAGGAAGGGCTGAACCTGGTCGGCGAAGGCAGGGATGGCCGACTCTGGCCAGATGAGCAAGTCGCTGCCCAACAGCGGCTCCGAGTCTTCCTGATAAAGTTCAAGAATATGCTCCAGCTGGGCGCTGTCCCATTTGGTGGTCAGCGGTATAGCGGGTTGAATGATGCCGATACTCAGAGGCTCCCCCACCGGCTTGGTCCAGGGCTGAGATTGCAGGTGCCAGCCGCCCACCCACAAGAGTATTGCCAACAGGCCCGTGTTGCTGAAAGTAAATTTTTGTCGGGGCAGGACAATAATGCCAAGCAGGGCACCGCAGAATGCGGTAATCCAACTGATCCCCAAAACGCCGCTCAGAGGTGCCCAGCCAGATAGCCAGGTATCTACATGGGCATAGCCAAGGTAAAGCCAGGGAAAACCGCTAAAGATCCAGCCGCGCCACCACTCCCCCAAAACCCAGATGGCCGGAAAGGCCAGTACCATGGCGCCAGCGGTGCGGTTCAGTCCTGCACCGTAAAGGGAAAAAGGTAGCGCAAAAATCAGTGCCAGGGCTATGACGAACAGGCCTGTGAGTAAGGCTGCCAGTGGTATAGAGGCTTGGCCGTGGTCATGGATGCTGACAAAGACCCAGGATACACCGGTACCAAATAGCCCCAAGCCAAACCAGAAGCTGCGCCAGAAACAATCCCGTGGGCTGCGTTCCCGAAGCAGTGCGACCAGTCCGGCGGTGGACAGGATGCTAAGCGGCCACCAGTTCCAGGGAGCAAATGCCACGGGCAGCACTGCGCCAAACATCAGTGCGGAGACGTGGCCTTTGATATCCAGGGTTGATGGTCCCATTAGGGTGGGTCGTCCGTGTGTGTTAAGAATGGATCAGCTGGCGATGCGCATTTCCAGTAGTTTTACCTGTCGGTTGTCACCTTCGGCTACCCGGAAAATAAAATTACCCACTCTTACGGATTCATCTACTTTTGGCATACGGCCGAAAGCCTGCACGATAATTCCGCCAATGGTGTCAAACTCCTCGTCACTGATCCCGGTATCAAAGTGCTCGTTAAAGTCTTCGATAGGGGTTAGGGCATCCACCAGGTAGCTGTTGTCCTCCTGGGGACGGATCATGGTGTCTTCATCCTCGTCGGTTTCATCCTCGATGTCACCGACAATTTCTTCCAGGATATCCTCAATGGTGATCAGGCCCGCAATGCCGCCATATTCATCGACCACAATGGCCATGTGGTAGCGCTGCTCGCGGAACTCTCGCAAAAGGACGTTGAGGCGCTTGCTCTCCGGGATAATAGTCGCGGGACGAACGACTTTTGCTATGTCGAAATTCTCACGACCGGTGAGAACCAGTGGCAATAATTCTTTCGCCAGCAGGATGCCGGTGATGTCATCGGCGTTTTCACCGATGACGGGAAAGCGGGAATGGCTGGATTCAATGACTAGCTTGAGGATGTCCTCAAGGCTGGCATTATTCTGGATGACCACCATCTGCGAGCGGGGAATCATGATTTCCCGGACCTGCTGGTCGGTGACATGCAATGCCCCTTCGATAATTTCCAGGGCGTCGTGATCGATGATCTTATTGTCGTATGCCGCACGAAGTGTGCTGGCCAGCTCTTCGCGGGTCTGTGGCTCGCCGGAAAAAGCGTGGGCTAGTTTGCCCAGCCAGGATTTTTCCTGCGGGCTACTCGAGTCGTCTTCAGTCATGGAGTGTCAGTTGCTCTCGGGTAGAGTCTCTTGGTATGGGGGTGGAAATCCTAGGCCGACCAGTATGCTGGTTTCAAGTGTTTCCATCATGTCGGCATCGTCATCAGTCATGTGGTCGTAGCCAATCAGGTGCAGGCAGCCGTGCACAACCATGTGCGCCCAGTGGGCCAAGGCACTTTTTGACTGCTCTATTGCTTCCCTCTCTACCACCGGACCACAGATTACCAGATCTCCCAGCAGTGGGAAGTTGAGCTCTTCTGGCAGGTCAGCAGGAAAAGACAGCACATTGGTGGGGCCCTGCTTATGGCGATATTGCTGATTGAGCTCGGCACTTTCTTCTGCATCGACAATTCTTACGCTCAGTTCAGCTTCATGGTCAAGCTCTTGCAATGCTGCTGAAGCCCATTGATACACCTGTTGGTATTCTGGTGCTTGCTGGCAGGAAGAGACATTTTCCATATCTAGGGTCAGCTGCGTCACTTAGGTGCGTCGCCTTCATCCTGCTCGTGGGCATCATAGGCATCCACAATTTGTTGTACCAGCGGGTGTCGCACCACGTCCTTGGAACCGAAGAAGGTGAAGCTGATATCCTCCACGTCCTTTAGTACTTGGCAGACATGCAGCAAGCCAGACTGGCTGCGACGGGGCAGATCTATCTGGGTGGTGTCGCCGGTAATCACCGCGGTGGAGCCAAATCCGATGCGTGTGAGGAACATTTTCATCTGCTCCTTGGTGGTGTTCTGGCTCTCGTCGAGAATGATGTAGGAATTGCTCAGGGTGCGACCGCGCATGTAAGCGAGGGGAGCGACTTCAATCACATTGCGATCAATCAGCTTAGCCACCGTTTCAA
This sequence comes from Porticoccus sp., assembly GCA_041581855.1. GTDB lineage: Bacteria > Pseudomonadota > Gammaproteobacteria > Pseudomonadales > Porticoccaceae > Porticoccus. The sequence goes on from JBFICU010000034.1 coordinate 5,956, forward strand.
CACCGAGCATTTCGTAAAGTGCGTCATAGAGTGGTCGCAGATAGGGGTCCACTTTCTGGCTCAGGTCACCGGGAAGAAAGCCCAGTTTTTCACCTGCTTCCACTGCCGGGCGCACTAACAGAATACGCTCTACCTCATCCCGCAACAGTGATTCCACCGCACAGGCCACCGCCAGGTAGGTCTTTCCTGTGCCCGCAGGGCCAACACCGAAGTTGATGTCGTGGGTCTGAATGGCGCGGACATATTTTTGCTGGCTCGCGCCCCTTGGCTTGATATTGCCTTTCTTGGTGCGGATAACGGTCAAGCTCTCCACATTTTCTCCGCTTGACGGATTTATAGGGGCAGTATTGGCGGCGTAATGTTCCATAGGCATCTCGGTGTTGGATTGCTGAATGGCAAGGTGCACCTGGTCTGGTGTCAGTTCGCCTTTGCAAGTGGTTTCCTGGTAGAGATTTTTCAGTAATTGTCCGGCCGCCTGGGCTGTGGAGTTGTCACCGTAAAGCGCAAACACGTTGCCGCGGTTGCGGATTTCGATATTCAGGCGTTGTTCAATTTGCTTTAGGTGTTCGTCGAACTGTCCGCAGAGTGTTGCAAGTCGTCGAGTATCGCTGGGCTCGAGAGTGATGGTATGTGCTGCTGCTTGCTGATTCAAATTTTCCAAATAGGCCGCCCTCTGCGGCAGTGATGTGCCTTTAGCATATCCGCTTTGAGTAGGACTGAAAATACTTTTGATGGTGGTTTATATACAAAAATGAGGCTTTTTCCTTTGGCGCATATGGTGCAAAGCTATTAAATGTTCAGCAGATCTGGCCGCGAAGTGAGTTTGGAAGGGCCTCAGTGATGGTCAGCGTAATAAAACTGCCGATCAGTGATCGGTCGTCACAGGAGAAATTAACCACTCGGTTGTTTTCTGTGCGCCCCTGCAATTGTCCCGGGTCCTTCTTGGAAATGCCGGTGACCAGTACCGTTTGCTCACTGTCCACCATCGCTTCACTGATGCGCATGGCGTTCTGTTGTATGCGATTCTGTAGAATCTGTAGGCGTTGTTTCTTCAGTTCTTCCGGGGTGTCGTCGGGCAGATCCGCCGCGGGGGTGCCGGGGCGGGCGCTATAGACAAAGCTGAAGCTGTGGTCAAAGCCGATGTCCTCGATCAGCTTCATGGTGTTCTCAAAATCTTTTTCCGTTTCACCGGGGAAGCCGACGATGAAATCCGAGGAAATGCTGATGTCCGGGCGGATCTGTCGCAGTTTGCGGATTTTCGATTTGTATTCCAGTGCCGTATGGCCGCGCTTCATCGCTGCCAGTATGCGGTCGGAGCCGCTTTGTACAGGCAGGTGTAAATGGCTCACCAGTTCGGGTACCTGCGCATAGACGGCTATCAGGCTGTCGGAGAATTCCATTGGGTGGGAGGTGGTAAAGCGAATGCGGTCTATACCCTCAATTTCTGCAACATAGGTAATCAATTCCGCCAGGTCGCAGATGTGGTTGTCTGGCATTTCACCGCGATAGGCGTTGACGTTCTGGCCCAAAAGATTGATTTCGCGCACGCCCTGCCCCGCCAGGTGAGCCACTTCCGCCAGAATATCCGCTGCCGGGCGACTCACTTCCTCGCCGCGGGTATAGGGCACCACGCAGAAGGTACAGTACTTGGAGCAGCCCTCCATGATGGAGACAAAAGCGCTCACTCCATCGGCGTCGGGTTGAGGCAAGCGATCAAATTTCTCGATTTCAGGAAAACTGATATCGACAATGGTGGTGCCATCGCCCTGTTTACGCTCGGCGATCATTTCCGGTAAGCGGTGCAATGTCTGGGGGCCAAACACCAGATCTACATAGGGCGCGCGCTTGGCAATGGCATCGCCCTCCTGGCTGGCAACACAGCCACCCACGCCAATTAGCAAGTCGGGGTTGCGCTCCTTGAGATGGCGCCAGCGGCCCAGCTGGTGAAAGACTTTGTCCTGGGCTTTTTCCCTGATTGAGCAGGTATTGAGCAGCAGCACATCGGCCTCTTCCGGATTTTCCGTGGTGACCATCTGGTGGCTGTCACCCAGCAGATCGCGCATGCGCGATGAATCATATTCATTCATCTGGCAACCGTGGGTGACGATGTGCAGCTTCTTTACCTTTTGATCGGACATAAGTTCTGACGCAGGTGGTTGATTTGTGAGCAGTTGATTGGGCCGCGCATTATAGCGGTCAGTGGGGGGTAAGCCCATACGCTAGCGATCAGATTGGATGAAATTTGCCCAAATTGTGGTATTCTCTCGCCCCTTTGATGAACCGGTGGACAGGCAATACCTATGGCGTCAGCCCCAATTTACAAAATCATGTTCCTGAATCAGGGCGAGATGTACGAAATCTATGCTCGCCAGGTCTACCAGAGCGATCTGTGGGGCTTTCTGGAAGTTGAGGAATTTGTGTTCGGTGAACGCACGCAGATGATTGTTGATCCGGCCGAAGAGAAGTTAAAGAATGAGTTTTCCTCGGTGAAACGCAGCTTTATTCCGCTGCATTCAGTCGTGCGAATCGACGAGGTAGAAAAAGAAGGTGCCTGCAAGGTTAGAGAGGTCAAAGGTGCCAGTAATGTTACGCCTTTCCCCTATCCGAATGTGGCGCCGAGACCCAAGGGTGACTGATCGGTCGTAAAGGCCATTCGGTATTAAAAAAAGGGCAGCTTTCGCTGCCCTTTTTTGTTGTCCCTCAAAGGTTAGTTCTTTAAGCGTTGGCTGACGGAAGCCAGTTTCACGGCGTTACAGAATACTGTCATGGCCTTGTCGATATCTTCTACGGTGGGAAAAGAGGGGGCCAGGCGAATATTGCGATCTTCAGGGTCTTTGCCATAGGGGAATGTAGCACCTGCCGGTGTTAATTTGACGCCCGCCTCAGCGGCTAATTTCACCACCTCGCTGGCCAGCCCGGGGCGAGTATCGAAAGAGATGAAATAACCACCGTCGGGTGTGCTCCACTGGCCCAGGTCAGAGGCGCCGAAACTGTCTTGTAGGTGTTTCAGTACACAGTCAAAACGGGGGCTCAGCAATTCAGCATGTTTCACCATGTGCGCGCGCAGTTGATCCATGTTGGCGATCACCCTGAGATGACGCAACTGGTTGACCTTGTCAGGGCCAATGGTGGCAATGCCCAAGTGGTTTTTCAGGGCCTTCATATTGCTGGCAGAGCAGGCCATGAACGCTACGCCTGCGCCGGCAAAAGTGACTTTTGAGGTGGACCCGAATTGCAATACGGAATCTTCAGTGCCTTGCTGGCGGCAGAAATCCATGATGTTGGGTAGCTCGACCGGGGTGTCGGTCAGGTCGTGGACGACGTAGGCATTGTCATAAAAAACTCTGAAGTTGGCTGCGGCAAGGGTGCCGAGTTTCGCCAGCCGCTCTACCGTATCTTTACTGTAGATGCAGCCAGTGGGGTTCGAGTACTTCGGTACACACCAGATGCCTTTGATGGCGCTATCGTCACGAATTAGGGCTTCCACGACATCCATATTCGGGCCATTGTCATCCATCGGTACATTGATCATCTCAATGCCGAACTCCTCGCAGATGGCAAAGTGTCGGTCATAGCCGGGCACCGGGCAGAGGAATTTAACGGTTTTTTCGTCACGCCAGGCAGAGCCCGGGCCATTGAGGCCAAACTGCCAGGCAAACAGGATCGAGAAATACATGAGTGTCAGGCTGCTGTTGCCCCCGATCAGCACTTCTTCGGGCTTGGTGCCGAGAATCTCGGCAGCCAGTTTCTTCATGCCAGGCAGGCCGTCGACGCCGCCATAATTGCGCGTGTCGGTGCCGTCATCAGAAAGGTAGTTGCCGCCGAGGGCTCCATCAAGGGCATTGGCCAGAGACAACTGGCTGGCCGAGGGTTTGCCCCGGGTGAGGTC
>JBFICU010000035.1:0-9842 GCA_041581855.1 Porticoccus sp.
CAAGCAGTTGGCGCTGGGCCTGAACACCATGCCCGCCGATTTCGTGAATGCCTATGTGCTGGGCAGTGTTGGCCATACTGAGGCGATCACCGGTGCCTGCGCTTCATTCCTCTATGTCTTGCAGGCGGCGGTGAAGGATATCCGCAGCGGTCGCCGCCGCGTGGCGATTGTCGGCAATGCCGAGGCGAGCCTGACCCCGGAAATTTTTGAAGGCTTTACCAATATGGGTGCCCTGGGCACTGATGAAGGCCTCTGCAAGCTGGATGGCTCTGATGTTCCCGATTGGCGTCGCGCCAGCCGTCCGTTCGGTGAAAACTGTGGTTTCACCCTGGCGGAAGGCACCCAGTTCGTGGTGCTGATGGACGATGCTCTGGCGATTCAGCTGGGTGCAGATATTCACGGTGCGGTATCCGATGTGTTTATCAACGCCGACGGTTTGAAAAAATCTATTTCCGCGCCCGGTGCAGGCAACTATGTTTCCTTCGGCAAGGCCGTAGCGTCTGCAGTGGCGGTTTTTGGTGAAGAAACCGTCAAAGAGCACAGCTTTATTCATGCCCACGGCTCCAGTACTCCGGCGAACCGGGTGACTGAATCGGAAATTTTTGATCGCGTCGCCGAGGCCTTTGGTATCAAAGACTGGCCGGTGACCGCAGTGAAATCGTATGTGGGGCACAGTATTGCCTCAGCCAGTGGCGATCAGTTGATGGCCGCACTGGGCACCTTTAAGTACCAATTGATTCCCGGCATCAAGACCATTGATGCGGTGGCTGCCGATGTTCACCAGAACCATCTCAGCTATCCGCTGACGGATCTGGATGTCGAGGCACGCGGCATGGAGCTGGCGTTTATCAACTCCAAGGGTTTTGGCGGCAACAACGCCACTGCTGTGGTGGTGGCGCCCAATCGCGTTGAGGCCATGTTGTCCCGCCGTCACGGTGCCGAAATGGACGCCTACCGCACTCGTCGCGAGCAAACCCGCCAGGCTGCGGCAGCCTACGCCGCCCGTGCCGATCAGGGACAGCTGGACGTGGTCTATCGCTTTGGTGAGCAGGTTATTGAGGAAAAGGATATCCGTATTACACCAAAGGGCATGAAGGTGCCGGGCTACGAACATGATGTAGTGTTCGACCACACCAACCCCTGGCAGGACATGGCCTAAACACAGAAATTGTATCTGTCGGTCCGCGAACAGATCTCGGGCCGCGCCCATCACCACCTCGTAAAGCCCCCGGTGAGGGGCTTTTTCAGCCACACTTGTGACCTGATATGACCTAAGGGTCGGAATTTGTTTGTGGCTATTCTAAAATTGTCTTTTCACACTTTATTTTTTTTGTGAAAGTTGCGCCCCCTCACGGCACACACAGTGTTGTGGTAGGGTGTCGCATTGCCATTCAGGCGCGGGTTCGGAGGCTGGTTCCTCCGGTTGTTAGTACTGCTCTTTGTTCTGTTTTTTTTCAGGGGGTACTGATAATGAAAGTCGGTTTTTTTGTAATTCAAGCGCTGCCGTTTGCTGGCAGTGATTTTCCGGGGATGGCGAATTGAACGCTCCTGAGCATCGGGAGTGGACTGTCGCTGATTCTGCGAGCCTTTACGGCGTCAACGATTGGGGTGTCGGTTATTTCGGCCTGAGCAATAAGGGCGAAATGTCTGTCCTGGTGCCCCGCAATGAGCACTCCGTTAGCATCTCCCTGCTCGATATCATCGCCGGTCTGGAAGAGCGTGGCCACGCCATGCCAGTACTGCTGCGCATCGAAAACCTGCTCGACGACCGCATCCGCAGTCTCAATCAGTGTTTCGCCGAAGCGATCAGCAATCAGGGCTACCAGGGGCAGTACCGCGGTGTGTTCCCGATCAAGGTGAACCAGCAGTGCCATGTGGTGGAAGAGATTGCCAAATTTGGCGGCCAGTATCACCACGGCCTGGAAGCGGGCAGTAAGGCGGAACTGATTATCGCCATGTCGCATCTGCGCGACCGCGAGGCCTGTATCATTTGTAACGGTTACAAGGATGCCGAGTTTGTCGAGCTGGGGCTGCACGCCCGCAAGCTGGGACTGAAGTGCTTCTTTGTGATTGAGACACCCTCCGAGCTGGGCATTATTCTGGAGCAGAGCCGCCGTCTCGGTGTTGAGCCGTTGATCGGTGTGCGGGTCAAACTGGCCGCCAAGGTAGAAGGCCACTGGTTTGAAGACAGTGGCGATCGCTCGCTGTTTGGTCTTTCTATTACCCAGCTGATGGATGTGGTCGACAAACTGCGCGACGCGGACATGTTGCACTGCCTGCAACTGATGCATTACCACATCGGCTCGCAGATCCCGAATATTCGCAATATCCGTGATGGCGTGCAGGAAGCCTGCCGCTACTACGTCGATCTGGTGAAAGAGGGTGCGCCCCTCGGTTATCTGGATCTGGGCGGTGGTCTGGCGGTGGATTACACCGGTGCACAGACCAATGAGACCCACAGTAAGAACTACTCCCTGGAGGAGTACTGTGTGGATATCGTGGAGACTATCACTGAGGCGATGGACAACTACGAGGTTCCACACCCGACCATCATTACCGAATCCGGGCGCGCCACAGTGGCCTACTCCTCGGTACTGCTGTTCAATATTCTTGATGTCAGCTATTTCAAATCCAATGGCCTGCCTGATGTGCTGCCCGAGGAGTGTGCTGAATCGGTGACCAACCTGTGGGCGACCCTGCAGGTGCTGGGAGAAGACAACGTTCAGGAATGCTGTAACGACGCCGTGCACTACCGTGAGGAAATGCGCCGTATGTTCCGTCAGGGACAGGTGCAGCTGCGCGAGTTGGCGCTGGCGGAAAATCTTTACCTGGAAATTCTGCAGCGCACCCGCCAATTGCTGCCGCGCCTGCGCCGCATTCCGCCGGAATTGCAAAATCTGGACGAGGCACTGGCCGATATTTACTACGGCAACTTCAGCCTGTTCCAGTCGCTGCCGGATGCCTGGGCTATTGACCAGATCTTCCCGGTCATGCCGATCCATCGGTTGGATGAGGAGCCGCTGAACAAGGCGGTGATTGCCGATCTGACCTGTGATTCCGACGGCAAGCTGGATCTGTTCGCCAATGCGGACGGGGAAACCCGCACGCTGCCGCTGCATGACCTGAAAGAAGGTGAGGAATATTACCTCGGTGTCTTTCTGGTGGGCGCTTACCAGGAAACCCTGGGCGATCTGCACAATCTGTTCGGTGACACCCACGTGGTGAGTGTGCGTATTGACGGCGATGGCGGTTTTGAATTTGTTGAAGAAATTCAGGGCGATACCATTGGAGATGTGCTCAGCTACGTGGAGTACAACCCGAAGGAGCTGTACGAACAGTTCCGGGTGGGCGCTGAGGCGGCGGTGAAATCCGGCAGTATCAGCGTGAAAGAGCGCCAGAACATGTTGCGGACATTCGGCAACAGTTTGAATGGTTATACCTATTTCGAACGGGACTGAGTCTAACCTTGCCGCGTTGGAAAAGTGCAGAGTCGTTAAGTTAAGGAGTCAAGCATGGCAAAAGTATTGATTATTGGTGCTGGCGGTGTCGGTGGTGTTGTGACCCACAAGTGCGCCCAGCTGCCCGAGGTGTTTGAGGAAATTGTGCTGGCCAGCCGCACGGAAGAGAAGTGTCGGCATATCGCAGCCCAGCTTGACCGGCCCATTGAAACCGCCCAGGTGGATGCGGACAACGTGCCGGAGCTGGTGGCGCTGCTCAATCGCGTTAAACCGGATCTGGTGATCAACGTGGCGCTGCCATATCAGGATCTGACCATCATGGACGCCTGTCTGGAAGCTGGTGTGAATTATCTGGATACCGCCAACTATGAGCCGCTGGAAACTGCCAAGTTTGAATACAGCTGGCAGTGGGCCTATCAGGACAAGTTCAGGAATGCCGGTTTGATGGCATTGCTCGGTTCCGGTTTTGATCCCGGCGCCACCAACGTGTTTACTGCCTATATCGCCAAGCACTACTTCGATGAAATCCACACCCTGGACATTATTGACGTTAACGGCGGTGACCACGGCTACCCGTTTGCTACCAACTTCAACCCGGAAATCAATATCCGTGAAGTGACTGCCGAGTGCCGTCACTGGGAAAATGGCCAGTTTGTCACCACACCGGCAATGTCACTGAAGCAGTCGTTCACCTGTCCGGATGGCGTTGGCAGTTACAACATTTATCGCATGTACCACGAAGAGCTGGAATCGCTGGTGAAGAACTTCCCCAGCCTGAAGCGCGCCCAGTTCTGGATGAGCTTTGGTGAAAGCTACCTGAAACACCTGGAAGTGCTCGGCAACGTGGGCATGACCAGTATTGAGCCGGTGGAATTTAACGGCCAGCAAATTGTGCCGATCCAGTTCCTCAAGCGCCTGCTGCCCGATCCGGCCAGCCTCGGTCCGCGCACCAAGGGTAAAACCTGTATCGGCTGTGTGGTGACAGGTGTGAAAGACGGTAAACCGAAGACTGTCTACCTCTACAACATCTGCGATCACCAGGAATGCTACGCCGAGGTGCAGTCGCAGGCCATTTCCTACACCACCGGGGTGCCCGCCATGATCGGCGCCAAGATGATGCTGGAAGGCAAGTGGCTGAAGCCCGGCGTGTGGAACATGGAGCAGATGGACCCCGATCCGTTCATGGAAGACATGAACAAATACGGCCTGCCATGGACCGTGATTGAAGAACCCGGTTTTGATCTGGTTTGACGACATTGGCTGACAATCCCTTCGACAGCTTTGATGCCCGCCGTGTGCCCTCGCCCTGTTTTGTGGTGGACGAGGCCGCGGTGGAGCGCAATCTGCAAATCCTCAACCGCGTGCAGCGCGAGAGCGGCGCCAAGGTGCTGGCAGCGCTGAAGGCGTTTTCCATGTGGAGCCTGGCGCCGCTGGAGTCGAAGTACCTCAGTGGCACCTGTGCCAGTGGCCTGAATGAGGCGCGTCTCGGTCGTGAGGAATACGGTGGCGAGGTGCATGTATTTTCCGCCGCCTATACCGAGCACGATCTGGCGGAAATCCTCAAGATCGCCGACCACGTGGTGTTCAACTCCTTTGGCCAGTGGCAGCGTTTTCAGCCGCTGCTGCAGCAGGCTAAAAAGGAAAGACCCCATCTGAAGTTTGGTCTGCGCATCAATCCCCGCCACTCCGAGGGCGAGGTGGCCATTTACGACCCCTGCGCGCCCTGTTCGCGATTGGGTATCCCGCTGTCGCAGTTCGAGGGAAAGTCTCTCGAAGGTATTAGCGGCCTGCATTTCCATACCCTGTGTGAGCAGGATGTGGAGCCACTGAAACGTACTCTTGCTGCGGTCGAAGCACAGTTCGGCGACTTGCTGCACACAATGGAATGGGTCAATTTCGGCGGCGGTCATCACATTACCCGGCCCGATTATCAGGTGGACGAGCTGATCGAGCTGGTGAAAACCTTTAGCGCCAAATACAACGTGCAGGTATTCCTGGAGCCCGGCGAGGCAGTGGCCATTCATACCGGTGTACTGGTGACGGAGGTGCTTGATGTCACCTGGAATGATATGGATCTGGCGATTCTCGACACTTCAGCCACTTGCCATATGCCTGACACGCTGGAGATGCCCTACCGACCGAATGTATTGGGTTCAGGCATGCCCGGTGAGAAGGCGCATACCTATCGACTTGGCGGCATGACCTGTCTGGCAGGCGATGTGATCGACGATTACAGCTTTGATCAGCCATTACAGATTGGCCAGCGGCTGGTGTTCGATGACATGAGCCACTACACCATGGTGAAAACCAGCACCTTCAACGGTATCAATCTGCCAGCCATTGCCATCTGGAATTCCAATACGGATGAAGTGCGCGTGGTGAAACAGTTTGGTTATGAGGACTTCAAGCAGCGCTTGAGTTGAGATTTTCCCCAGTCCATCTTTGAGCAGCCCGGGGGGATTCCTTCGGGCTGTTTTGGTATTGGGGTAATCGAGATCATAGGGATAATTAATGGGGGCTGTTGTTGCTTTTTGATGGGTTGCCGACTAATTATGGATAGGCGATACCGGCATTAACTAAGCAGATAGCAAGGAGTCTTGAAATGGCCAACGAAGGTTACCACGAACCCATAGAAGAGCTATCCAGCGAAACACGGGATATGCATCGGGCGATCACCTCGCTGATGGAGGAGCTGGAGGCGGTGGACTGGTACAACCAGCGGGTAGACGCCTGTAAGGACCCGGAGCTGAAAGCGATATTGGCCCACAACCGTGACGAGGAAAAGGAGCACGCTTCCATGGTGCTGGAGTGGATTCGCCGCCGCGATCCCGCCTTCGATCACGAGCTGAAGGATTACCTGTTCACCGACAAGTCACTCGCCCACGACTGATAGAGACGCCGTGGGCGGGGGCGGCTAGTTATCTATTCCCAGTGAATCCCACATCTCATCCACACGCGCTTTAACCTGCGGGTCCATGGTGATGGGGCGACCCCACTCGCGGTTGGTTTCGCCAGGAAACTTGTTGGTGGCATCGAAGCCGATCTTGGAACCGAGGCCGGATACCGGCGAGGCGAAATCCAGATAGTCGATGGGCGTGTTGTCGATGATCACCGTATCCCGGCGTGGGTCCATGCGGGTCGTCATGGCCCAGATCACATCATTCCAGTCCCGGGCATTGACGTCATCGTCGGTCACCACCACAAACTTGGTGTACATGAACTGCCGCAGGAATGACCACACCCCCATCATCACCCGCTTGGCGTGACCGGGATACTGCTTCTTCATGGTCACCACCGCTATGCGGTAGGAACAACCCTCCGGCGGTAGGTAGAAATCAACAATTTCCGGAAACTGCTTGCGCAGAATCGGCACAAATACCTCGTTCAGCGCCACGCCGAGAATGGCCGGTTCATCCGGCGGTCTGCCGGTGTAGGTGCTGTGGTAGATGGGGTTCTTGCGGTGGGTAATGCGCTCCACGGTAAAGACCGGGAACTGATCCACTTCGTTGTAGTAACCGGTATGGTCGCCAAACGGGCCTTCATCGGCCATCTCGCCGGGATATAAGTGCCCCTCCAGAATAAACTCTGCGCTGGCCGGAACCTGTAAATCACTGCCCAGGCATTGGACCACTTCGGTGCGTTCACCGCGCAGCAGCCCGGCAAAAGCGTATTCGGAAAGGCTGTCCGGCACCGGTGTCACGGCGCCGAGAATAGTGGCCGGGTCGGCGCCCAGTGCCACTGCCACAGGGAAGGGTTCCCCTGGATGCTTGAGCTGCCAGTCGCGAAAATCCAGTGCGCCACCTCGGTGTGACAACCAGCGCATGATTAGCTTGTTTTTGCCAATGACCTGCTGGCGGTAGATGCCCAGGTTCTGGCGTTCTTTCTCCGGACCTCGGGTGATCACCAGCGGCCAGGTGACCAGTGGGCCGGCGTCCTCTGGCCAGCAGGTCTGTATCGGCAGTTTACCCAAATCGACTTCATTCCCCTCCAGCACCACTTGCTGGCAGGGCGCTTTCTTCACCAGTTTGGCGGGCATATTGAGAATCGGTTTGAATTGATGGCGCTTTTCCCACAGGTCTTTCATGCCCTTGGGCGGTTCCGGTTCTTTCAAAAATGCCAGTAGTTCGCCGACTTCGCGCAGCGCCGCAATGTTCTCCTGGCCCATGCCCATGGCCACTCGCTCGGGGGTGCCGAACAGATTGCCGAGTACCGGAATGTCAAAACCCTTGGGGTTTTCAAACAGCAACGCCGGACCCCCCGCGCGCAGTGTGCGGTCACAGATTTCGGTCATTTCCAGGTAGGGGTCAACCTCAGCGGTGATGCGCTTCAGCTCGCCGCGCTGTTCCAGAAAATCGATAAATTCCCGCAGGTCGGAATGCTTCATAGGGTCGCTCTAAAAATCAGTGTGCCAAGTGTTACGGCAACGGCCAGTGAATGCAACAAGGCCGAAGATGCCAGGGTAGTGGCAGATGCAAAATAGGGTTAATACGGGTACATTAGCGCCATGATTTATCCCGCATTGATTCTGATTATTGCGCTGATGCACTTTGGCTTTGTGCTATTCGTGATTGCCGGGGGCCTGCTGGCATTCCGGTGGCCGTCGATGATCTGGTGGCACTTGCTGTGTGCTGTATACGGGGTGTTGATCATGCTGATTGGCTGGCGCTGCCCACTCACGGATTTGGAGGTCTGGCTGCGCCAACAGCGTGGCGATAACCTTATTGCCGAGGAGTGGGAATTCCTGCGCCATTACATCTGGTCCCATCTGGGCCTGCAAGGTAACGAGTGGTTTATCACTATGGCGCTGGTATTGGCGATTCTGGTATTCAATTATCGCGCCTATCAATCCGTAGTGTTCTGGAGCTAGCCTTGGATACTATTGGCAAGATTTTTCTGTTTAACAGCGCGGTAGTGGGCATTGCCGTGCTGATTCATTATGAAGCACTTTATCGATTGGCACTGTTGCTGCCGAAGCTGGGCATTGCTCCGCGCTTTCGGGTGCTGTGTGGAATCTTCGGTGCCTTTCTGGCTCACGTGATTGAAATCTGGCTGTTTGCCTTTGCCTTTTACCTGCTACTGAACCTGAGTGGCAGCGGTGAACTGGGGGGTAATTTCAACGGTACTTTGCTGGATTGCAGCTACTTTTCCTTCAGTAACTACACCTCGTTGGGCTACGGCGATATTGAGCCCTTCGGCAACGTCCGTTTTCTCGCTGTGCTGGAGGCCCTGACCGGCCTGATCCTGATTGGTTGGACCGCGTCATTCATGTATATCGAGATGCAGAAGTTCTGGATTGCGGGTAAGGGTAAGCACTAGCTGTTAGAGAAAGTCGCCTCGGGTTTACTCAAACACAATGGTCTTGTTGCCGTGCATTAGCACCCGGTCTTCCAGGTGGTAGCGCAGGCCCTTGGCGAGTACGGTTTTCTCCACATCCTTTCCCTTGCGCACCAGATCCGGAATGCTGTCGTGGTGGCTGATGCGCACCACATCCTGCTCGATGATCGGGCCGGCATCCAGGTCGCTGGTGACATAGTGGCAGGTGGCGCCAATTAGTTTCACTCCCCGCTCAGCAGCCTGGTGGTAGGGTTTGGCGCCGACAAAGGCGGGCAGGAAGCTGTGGTGGATATTGATGATCTGGCCGGGATGATTGGCGCAAAGCTCTGGTGGCAGGATCTGCATGTAGCGCGCCAGCACGATGACATCGGCTCGACTCTGTTCGATCAGGCCTTCGACGGTGGCAAAGTGCGCTGCTTTATTGTCCGGATCTACCGGGGTGTGGTGGTAGGGGATATTGTGCCAGGAGACATAGCTGCGCAGGTCGTCGTGGTTGGAGATCACGCAGGGAATATCGAATTCCATTTCACCGCTACGCCAGCGGTACAACAGATCTGACAAGCAGTGCTCCTGTTTGCTGGCCATCAGCACCACCCGCTTCGGGGTGCTGGTGTCGGTCAGACGCCATTCCATATCGTATTGCTCGGCCAATGGCGTAAAGCGGGCCCTCAGTTCCTCCGGCCCATAGGGCAGAGAGTCCGCCGTGATGACCTGACGCATGAAAAACCAGTTGCTCTCCGGGTCGCGGTAGTAGTTGGCCTCGGTCAGCAGACCACCTTCGTTGGCGAGAAAGGAACTCACGGCAGCTACCAGGCCAACGCGGTCGGGACAGGAGACAATTAAGCGATAATTGTGGCTGGTCATGGCAGGCTTGGTCATGAAAGTCATTCGTCCATTGATATGGGCTGAAGGTTGCCCGTGGTCGCAAAGACCGTGATTATACTGTGGTTTTGATCGTCCGTTGTGCAAAGGGAGTTGAGATGAATCTTAAGCAATGGCTAAAGGCCATGGGAACAATACTTCTGCTGAGTGTTGTGCTTGGCAGCGTGA
>JBFICU010000036.1:0-9620 GCA_041581855.1 Porticoccus sp.
AAGACCTGTTTTACCGCATCAATGTCGTCAATCTGGATCTGCCGCCACTGCGGGAGCGCGGCAAGGACGTGCTGGAAATTGCCGACATGCTGCTGGCCAAACAATGCGAGAAGCTCAATAAGCACAGCCTGAAACTGGCCCCGGATGCCATCCAGGCCATCACCACCTACCACTGGCCAGGCAATATTCGCGAACTGGAAAACTCACTGGAACGGGCAACCATTCTCTGTGACGACAACGATCAAATCACTCACGACCTGCTGGGAATTGATCTGTCTCTCGTAGAAATCGATGAGTCCACCCCCCCTGCCACCCACAGCAGCATTAAGCATGTGAACACCGACCCGCCGGAAGGCCTCTCACTGGAAGACTATTTCACCCAGTTTGTGCTGGAGCATCAGGAAGCCATGAGCGAAACCGATCTGGCCAGAAAGCTGGGCATCAGCCGAAAATGCCTATGGGAACGTCGCCAGAAATTGGGCATTCCCCGCAAGTAAAGACTACCCATCAATCATCCGGGTATCACACCTGTTACTTTTTTTAACATCCTGCGTGTAGATAGGTAACACTTGGCCCGCCCAGAATTCATGAGCAACGCCACAAAACAATTTAACTTATTGTACGATAAATAAATTTTATTTCTGGCACGCTTTCTGCTATATAATAGACACAATAAAAACAGCTGATAATTAAAAAAATAAATAATAAAAATAAACAATTGGATGGATTGCTAACTGGTTGATTAAGGGGGGTAGACCCGTCGACCTACAGCCTATGGGATACAAGGGAAACCTCCGGGTTTCCCTTTTTTAATGCCCGCTATCCAACCCCTTCAACACCAGATGCTCCGCGAAAACAACCATTTTGCTACCCCTGTGCTAGAATGCGGCTTTCTCGGTCCAGCGCACTAACATGCTAAAAAAGCTCGTAAAATACTTCCGCAAAAACCACCTTCCAGTCGTTTCCAGCGAACCGCACATCATCCGCTCCGGGGATCATCCAATCAGCCCTCGGCAGATCACTTCCGGAGCGAAGAAAGTGGTTGAACAGCTCAGCAGCGATGGCTATGAAGCTTATCTGGTAGGCGGTTGCGTACGCGACCTGTTGCTTGGCATGCACCCCAAGGACTATGACGTCGCCACCGATGCTACCCCCGAACAGGTCAGCACGCTGTTTAGACGTGCCCACATCATCGGTCGCCGCTTCCAGATCGTTCATGTGCGGATGGGACCGGAAATCATTGAGGTCACCACTTTCCGCGCTCACCACTCCAGCGAGCACAATGGCAAAGACCAATCACGCCGCTCATCCAAGGGAATGCTGCTACGCGATAACATCTTTGGCTCCATTGCCGAAGATGCCTGTCGCCGCGATTTCACCATGAACGCCCTCTACTACCACCCCCAGGACAATAGCGTTTTCGACTACGCCAATGGCCTGCAGGACATCAACAAACGGCTAATACGGGTAATCGGCAATGCCGAAGAGCGCTACCGCGAAGACCCGGTGAGAATGCTGCGAGCCGTGCGCTTCGCCGCCAAGCTGGGTTTCACCATAGAAGAAAATAGCGCACGCCCCATCAACAAACAGAGCCACCTGCTGGCAGATATTCCGCCCGCCCGCCTGTTTGATGAAATACTCAAGTTGCTGATGAACGGCCATGCGCTGGCTACATTCCATCTGCTGCGGGAGTTTGACCTGTTTCGCCTGCTCTTCCCCGCCACCCATGAAGCGCTGGCAAACGATCCGGGTTACTACCTCCCGTTTCTCGAACAGGCCATGACCAACACCGACAAACGTATCCGTTCGAACAAGCGAGTGACACCAGCCTTCCTGCTGGGCGCACTGCTGTGGCCCGCCGTACAGGAAACGCGTAAAAAGCTGGAGCGCAACAACATCTCACCGGTTTACACCTTGCAACAGGCAGCCGGAGAGGTCATCCATCAAGCCTGCCAGCGGATCGCCATTCCCCGCCGCTTTACCATGCCCATGCGCGAAATCTGGGAAATGCAATTGCGCCTGCCCCGTCGCGCAGGCAGCCAGGCACAGCGCCTGGTGGAAAATCCGCGCTTCCGCGCCGGTTACGACTTCCTGCTGCTCCGCGAAGATGCCGGAGAATTGGAACACGGACTGGGTGCCTGGTGGACCAAATATCAGGAAGTGGACGAACACAAGCGCCTGGAAATGACCAACAATCTCGACCAGCCGCGGGAACAACGCAGCAGGCGTCGTCGTCGGCCGCGCAAGCCTGCCAGCAGCAACCAGCCCGAACATGACTGAGGTTGTCTATATCGGCCTTGGCAGTAATCTCGGCGATCCCCTCAAGCAATTACAGCGCGCCATTACAGCACTCGGCGAACTGCCAGCCACCAGCCTGACCGCCCAGTCTCACTGGTATTGCAGTGCGCCCATGGGGCCGCAGGATCAACCCGACTACTACAACGGCGTAGCGCAATTGTGCACGGCGCTGACCCCGCTGGAACTGCTGCGCCATTTACAAACCATTGAGCAGCAACACCAGCGCATCCGCGAGCGCCACTGGGGCCCCCGCACCCTCGATCTGGATATCCTGCTGTTCGGCAACCAAATCATCGACCTGCCAGACCTGCAAGTCCCCCACCCCGGTCTATACCAGCGAAACTTTGTTCTCTTGCCCCTTGCCGATATCACACCGGCACTGGAATTTCCCGATGGCAGCCACCTTGCAATGCGCTTGGAAAATTGCCCATCTGAAGGTATCGTTCGCCTCTCATCTGGAGATCTCTGTGGAACAACTGGCTAACGATCTGGACCTGGTACTCGAAGACTACCAACTGCCCGGTTTTATTGCAGTGGAAGGTCCTATCGGTGTGGGAAAAACCACTCTCACCAAACGGCTTGCACGCAGCTTCAACTACGAAACCCTGCTTGAGCAGGCAGAGCTGAATCCCTTTCTGGAACGTTTTTATCAGGATCAGCGCGCCAGTGCCCTACCCACCCAACTGTACTTCCTGTTCCAGCGCGCCAAGCAGATCCAGGAGTTACGCCAGGGCGATATTTTTCAGCAAGTGCGGGTAGCGGATTTTCTGATCGACAAGGATCAGCTATTCGCCCAGGTCACGCTGGACGACGATGAGCTGAAGCTCTACCACACGGTCTACCAGCAACTGACCATCGACGCGCCCAAGCCCGATCTGGTGATCTACCTTCAGGCGCCCACAGATGTACTGCTGGACCGCATCCAGCGACGTGGCATTGATGCAGAAAAAGCCATCGACTCCCGCTACCTCGAACAGCTTAACGAAGCCTATACGCGCTTCTTTTATTATTACGACGACGCACCGTTGCTAATCGTTAACGCCACCGACATCGACCTGGCAGGCAGTGAGCAGGACTACCGCAATCTGGTGAGCTACATGCTCAACATCAAGTCCGGACGCCACTACTTTAACCCCCAAGCCAGCCTCTAAAAATTTCCCCCATGGAACTGTTCTGCCCATGAAAACTGTCACCATTAACACCCTGTACGACCTGAAAGCCCAAGGGAAAAAATTCCCCGTCATCACCGCATACGACGCATCCTTTGCCCAACTGATCGAACAGGTCGGCATCGAAGTCGTATTGGTGGGCGACTCGCTGGGCAATGTGATTCAGGGACAGGACAGCACCGTGCCGGTCACCATGGAACAGATGGCCTACCACGTCAGCGCCGTGCGCCGGGGCAACAGCAAATCCCTGATCATCGCCGATCTGCCTTTTATGGCTTACGCCACAGAGGAACAGGCCATGATGAATTCTGCAGAGCTGATGCAGGCCGGGGCTCACATGGTGAAACTGGAAGGCGGTGCCTGGCTGGAACTGACCGTGCAACTGCTCAGTGAACGCGGCATTCCCGTGTGCGGCCACTTGGGACTCACCCCGCAATCCGTCAACAAGTTGGGCGGCTATCGGGTACAGGGCCGGGACGAGCAAACTGCAGAAATTATGCTGAAAGATGCCAAATTGCTGGAACAGGCTGGTATCGACCTGCTGGTGCTGGAATGTGTACCTGCCGCACTGGCAAAACAAATCACCGAAGAACTGTCC
This sequence comes from Porticoccus sp., assembly GCA_041581855.1. Taxonomy (GTDB): domain Bacteria; phylum Pseudomonadota; class Gammaproteobacteria; order Pseudomonadales; family Porticoccaceae; genus Porticoccus. Next base: position 4,066 of record JBFICU010000036.1, read on the forward strand.
GTGCCGGTGATCGGCATTGGCGCCGGCGTCGATACCGACGCCCAGGTGCTGGTGATTTACGACATGCTCGGCCTATCACCCAAGGCCCCGAAGTTCTCTCACAACTTCCTGGCAGAAACCGGCAGCCTCGAAGCCGCACTCAATTCCTATGCCAGCGCGGTGCGCAACCGCACCTTCCCCGGCCCGGAACACGGCTTCTAGTCTCTGCGTCCCGGCACCCTAACGCCAACGGCTATAACCAGAAACGAAAAGAGAGACTCGATACCGCCACCAGAAAAACCAGCGCGGCGGACAACATCATCCGTTTCGGGTTTGGGCCGACCCGCATAATCCAGATAACCCCCAGTGCCGCCGCAAACGCGAACGGTTTGCCCGTGGCCACCGCCTGTGGCCCCAGCCAGCAGGCCAGCACCAGTAAAAACAACGACCCTGCAAACAGCCCTGTGGCGACACGATAAGTAGCTTCCGCACCGTGGCGCACCGCGAAAGACCGCTTGCCCGCCTGCCGATCCGTTTCAATCTGCGGCGGCTGGTGGGAAAACAGCAACGCCGTGGCAAAGGCAGCAAATGCCCCCATGCCCAACAGAGCGATGCCATCAAAGGGTTGTCCCGCCGCAAACCACAAGCCGCCAAATACCCCGGGGCCATAACAGAGCGCCGTTACCCATTCACCCGCAGCGGTGTAAGAAAGCGGTCGCCGCCCCGCGTTATACAGCACCCCCAGCACCGCCAGCGGCAGCGCAAAAACCAGAATCCAAAGCTGCTGAAACAGTACCAGCACCAGCAGTCCCAAGCCGTCGCCCACTACCAGACTGATCAGCCCGTGATTGAACGCCGTGCTAACACTCCCACCGAGGGCGCGCACCCAGGAATCGTATTTGTGGGTATCTGCGCCCAACTGCCAGTCTTTGGCGTCATTGAGCAGGTTAATGCCGTGTTGAATCAGCACCACGGCGAAACTCGCTGGCCATAGCGAGACAAAATTGACAGGAGCTGCCGCCAGCAACCAGACCGCCACACCGGGAAGAACAGACACCTGGTAGATGGCAGGATTTAACGCCTGCCACCACCGGGTCGGAGAGTTGTTCGCAACAACCGCAGTCAAGATGCGAACACTATAGGAGCGTTAAAAACCGATCAGGCCATCGGCTGGGGCTGATGCTGTTGTTGCATCTGGGCCGCGCGAAAATCAGTCAGTGCCGCCTCAAACCACAGCGCGTGCTCGCGCTCGGAGTCGATCACCTTCTGGTAAACCTCAGCGGTGTCAGCATCATTCGCCGCCAGCGCCTGGTCGCGGAAACGGGGATAGATGTCCTGATATTCCCGCTCTTCCACCCGAATCGCCACCTGCAATGCCTTCTCTACAACCCCGTCGGGGTTCATGGCAATCAGATCATCACAGTTGGCGCGAATAGCCGCCAGTGCATCGATGGCGCGCTGGGTGTCCTCACCCCGTTGCGGCGTACCGATATCGTTGTATAAAGCCCGCAGCCACACCGCATGCAGCTTCTCCTCGCCCGCCACCTTGCGGAATAGCGTCGCCAGTTCGGGGTAACCGGCCACACTCGCCCAGCGGGCAAACTCCGGATACATCACCCTATTTTCATACTCCTCCACGTCCACAAACGATTCTGCCGTTTTGGCCATATCGTCTGATTTACATGCCGCTGCGAAGCACTGAAAAATCATGTCTTCCGTAATGTCTGACTTTGCCATTTCTTTCCTCCGGAAAATGGTTGGGTTGCCACGAGGGTAAATCGGGCATGTTACGTTAACGTGTAACAGCGTATTGAAAAAGAGCTTTTTCTCGGCCGAAGCCATGTTCAGACAGGAAACAACTGCGGCTTGTCACCTTCCCGCCAAACAGGGTATTTGGCCATCACACCCAGAAACAGCTCCGAGGCTAACAGTGTCTCCAGCCACGATTGCAAACGGGGGTATGGCGCACTCTCGAACCAGTCCTTATCCACAAAAGCAAACTGGCGAACAAAGGGGAAAATTGCCACATCAGCAAAACACAGGGTATCACGCAGCAGGTAAGCGTGGTGCTCCAGATGCACTTCCAGCACTTGCAGAAACAGCTCGCCCTGAGCGCGGTAATACTCGGCGGAAAATTCAAGGTAGCCCACGGCGTACTTGTAGCGATCCAGCCATGGCTTGAACTCCACGTCATTCTGCCGCACCAACTTGTTGATCTGTTCCGCCAGGGAATCGTCCCACCAACCATCGGGATCATGCTGGGCCAGCGCCCAGCGCATCACATCGTAGCTCTCATCCAGCACCGTGCCGCCTGCCAGTACCAACACCGGTACCGTACCTTTCGAGGAAGCGGCCAGCATCGTAGCGGGTTTATCCTTTAACAGCACCTCCCGCAGCTCCACTTTCACACCGGCATAGCAAAGCGCCATCCGGGCGCGGATGGCGTAGGGACAGCGGCGAAAAGAATAAAGAGTTGCCAACATCAAAATGAGAGAAGCTGACTGAGCATTAGTCACATTACCAAGGGTCACAAACAGGAAGCACAAGCATTGTTGTCACTATCTTTCCTTCCTAGGAAACAACCACTTAACATCACGTATTGCAGCATCAAACGGTAACGTCTTGTATTTGTAGCGAGCTATGGCTCCAGGACCGAGCATCTGCTTAAACCTGTTATCCACGAGCCCAGAATCATCAGGATTATAAACAACAATGTTTTCTAATGGAGAATTACCAACTGTACCCAAGGCATATAAAAGGCGAAAAAATGCATCAGTCTCCGGTAACGAATAGCCACATATTATTATGCTATGTGCTTCGCTTAATTCCTGTGCCGCCTTTCCCCAAATAGCTGAAAGGGCACTATGGTAGTCTGATTTATTCCACGTCGGAGGCACGATGACCGGCTCTGCCTCCACTTTGATATCCGTATGATTAGAAAAATATTCTTGAAGCTGTGATCCTATAGGGATTTTACAATCCCCACTTCTGCCATGTCCCGATATTGAATATTTACTAAAGTATTGGTTTAACTGTAATGGGTATACACCACCACCCTCTTGTTTCTGAGCCCAATTAAGAGAGCCATGGAGCTTAAAGAGAGAAACAGGCTCATCACTATTTGAGTTAGGTGGAATACCATAATCTGGACCTAACCCCTCTCTATATAAGGCCATATCTACAGCAATATCGTAATTAAACGTTATCACCGACACAGATTGTTTTGGGTATGCATCTTCCCGAATATACCTAAGGAGTGTTGCAAACTCAGCGTATGGCTTCGGCACATTGATGTGCCCCATATTTGTGGGAAAATCAATTGTTGATTCCAGCGTTTGCACGATAACCTCCTTCAGAGAAGCGATAACGCCGGGGATTTCTTCTGCCTTGAAACCAGGCAATTTTTTAAGAATATTGGATAGCTCTAGCGCGGTAAAAATTGATTCAATATTAGTAAGGTCTAACTGCGATTTTGAATGTACCGCTTGCAACGCTCCTATCGCACGAAAGACACTTTCAAAATGCTCTCGTTTATTTCTGACAGAATCTGTGCGAACCAAATTACGCGCAATGTCTAAAAAATCCGACATCAATGGTGCCCCGCATGCCTTTGATGCTCCAGCACCTAATATAAATACCACTTCACTCATTTACTCTTTCCTTAGATTGAAAATTTCCTCATACGAAACAACGTTCCCTAGCACTTTGGATCATAGTAACTACTCGGCCCTTAAGGATACCTTCAACCTTATCCAATAACGGCTATAAAGAAAAATACCACTTTACTAATTCTGAGAACCCAGAATTTCTGCGCAATAATTATTTCCATACCAACTTTCACCAAACCCCAGTGCACCATATATTTCAGCATACCCAAACGGCAGGGTGGTTTATTTCATTTCTAGATCCCGCTACGGCCTGACAAACTTAATGCGGGCGGCTTCGACTTCGCCCCTCACCACACAACCCTCGTTGTGATCGTTGATCAGGCCCATGGCCTGCATAAAGGCGAACACGGTGGTCGGGCCGACAAATTTCCATCCCATCTTTTTTAATGCTTTAGAGAGTGCGATGGATTCTTCCGAGATGGTCAGTGTTTGCGGTGCCGACAAATTATCGGTATCAGGTTCATAACCCCAGAAGAAGACAGCCAGGGAACCTTCCGACTCAACCAGCTCCCTTGCCCGCTGGGCGTTATTGATCACCGCCTCGATTTTTCCGCGATGGCGGACAATGCCTTTATCCTGTAGCAGACGCTCTACATCCCGCTCGGTAAAGGTCGCGACTTTGTGGAAATCGAAATGCTTGAACGCGGTGCGGAAGTTTTCCCGTTTGGCGAGGATGGTTCGCCAGCTCAGGCCGGACTGAAAGCCTTCGAGGCAGATTTTTTCAAATAGGCGAATATCGTCGGAAACCGGGAAACCCCACTCCCGGTCGTGATACTCAATGTACTCCGGCGTCGCTGAACACCAGCCGCAGCGCGGCTTGCCATCGGGACCGATAAAGTTTTCTGTCATTGCTATTCCTTGCTCCTATTGAGTGATCAAACGTCCTCAATCGACCGTCTCAGGCTCGGGCTACCAACACCCAGCCATTTTTTTCACAAGCCCAAGACTAGGGCAATCGTGTATCAAAGCAAGCCATAACACCTATAATGCCCGCTCATCCAATTCATTTATTTTGAGGGCTATCCATGAGTCTTTTGCCCTGCGTGGAAATTGAACCCGCACAACCTGCCACCGCTTCCGTGATCTGGCTGCACGGTCTCGGCGCCAACGGCCACGACTTTGAACCGATTGTGCCCGAGCTACGTCTGCCTGCCGAGCTGCCGATACGTTTTGTATTTCCCCATGCGCCACAACTGCCGGTGACCATCAACGGCGGCTATGTGATGCCCGCCTGGTACGACATTCTGGAAATGACTCTGGACCGCAAGGTAGACGAAAAGCAGCTGAAGGCCTCCGCCCGCAACGTACAGGATTTGATCGAACGCGAGATTCAGCGCGGCATTGATAGCCATCGCATTGTAATCGCCGGGTTTTCCCAGGGGGGCGCGGTGGGTTTTGAAGCGGCACTGAGCTATTCGAAACCACTGGCGGGACTGCTGGCACTCTCCACCTATTTCGCCACCGCCAATTCCATCGAAATCAACCCCGCCAATGCCAAGCTGCCAATTCAGGTTTTCCACGGCAGCTACGACGATATCGTGCCGGAATTCCACGGCCAGAACAGCGTGGCGATTCTGCAGGAGCGGGGTTTTACCCCCGGCTATCAGACTTTCCCCATGGAGCACTCGGTATGCATGGAAGAGATCGACGCCATTTCCGACTGGTTGCAAAGGGTGCTGGCCTGAACAGGCCTGCCCCGATGGGCGGCGCCTTAGCTTATGCCCAACCGGCGTGCCAGTTTATGCAGGTTGCTGGCATCCACACACAATAACCGGGCAGCCGCGGCCCAGTTACCCTGACTAGCGGCAAGCGCTTGATGTATGGCATCGCGCTGACTGCGCTCCACCACTTCCCGCAACGGCATGCCGACCTCAGCCTCAATGGTGGCGGTTATAGGCGTTAATGCCG
>JBFICU010000037.1:0-9610 GCA_041581855.1 Porticoccus sp.
AAAAGTGCGGTTTTGCTGCCGCATTTCATAGGGTTCAGAAGGGGAAGGAATTGCCGTGGGTGGAACATCGGGCAACAGCTCCACCACGGCATCTTCAACGATCAGATTATCCTGACCTGAAACGGACACATTGATATCCCAGGCGAAGGAGACGGTCGGCACGACTAAAAGCCATAATAATCGCCAACCTCCTAATACTCTCCTATGAGCTCTGTTATCTGTGTATGTTTCGTTTATTAACAACTATTGATACTCCGAGAGAGGCAAACAGGCACACACCAGATTGCGGTCTCCATAGACATTATCGATCCTACCCACTGGCGACCAGTATTTGCCTTCCCTGAGCGATACCAAAGGATATGCCGCCAATTCACGAGAGTATGCACGCCCCCAATTATCGGCAACCAGCTCATCTGCAGTATGAGGTGCAGCGCACAAAACGTTGTCATCTGCCGGATACTCGCCCCGCTCCACCGCCGCAATCTCCTCGCGGATTTGCAGCATGGCATCACAGAAGCGATCCAGCTCTTCGCGGGACTCACTCTCGGTGGGTTCGATCATCAGTGTACCCGGCACCGGGAAAGACATGGTGGGAGCGTGGAAGCCGTAATCAATCAACCGCTTGGCTACATCATCCACCGTGATACCGGAGGCTTCCTTGATGGCACTGAGGTCGACGATACATTCGTGGGCCACCCGGTCATTGGCACCGGTGTAAAGAATCGGATAGGCGTCCTTCAGACGGTAGGCCACGTAGTTGGCATTGAGAATTGCACCTTCGGTGGCCTGTTTCAGCCCCTCGGCACCCATCATTTTGATATACATCCAGGTAATTGGCAGGATGCTGGCACTGCCCCAGGGGGCAGAGGAGACCGCACCTACAGGTGTCTCGCCATCCAGGTTGTCATGACCTGGAAGGTACGCAGCGAGGTGCTGCTTGACGGCCACCGGCCCAACACCGGGGCCACCACCGCCGTGAGGAATACAGAAGGTCTTGTGCAGGTTCAGGTGTGACACATCACCGCCGAACTTGCCCGGCTGACACAGGCCGACCATCGCATTGAGGTTCGCGCCATCGATATACACCTGTCCGCCGTGGCCGTGGATAATCTCGCAAATCTCGGTAATACCTTCTTCAAACACACCATGAGTGGAGGGATAGGTCACCATAATTGCCGCCAGCTCAGCACTGTACTGCTGCGCCTTGGCGCGCAGATCATCCAGATCCACGTTGCCATTATCGTCACAGCTCACCACCACTACCTGCATACCGCACATTTGCGCGGAGGCGGGGTTGGTACCGTGTGCGGAACTGGGAATCAGGCAAATCGTACGATGGCTGTCGCCTCGGGCTTCGTGGTAGGCGCGAATGGCTAGCAGCCCGGCATATTCCCCCTGGGAACCGGCATTGGGTTGCAGGGAGACCGCATCGTAACCAGTGGCAGCACACAGCATGGCCTCCACCTCATCAATCATCTTGCGGTAACCGCGAGTTTGCTCCGTAGGCGCAAAGGGGTGAATGTCACCAAATTCCGGCCAGGTTACCGGCAGCATTTCGGCGGTGGCGTTCAGCTTCATGGTGCAGGAACCGAGAGGAATCATCGCCCTATCCAGAGCAATGTCTTTATCGGAAAGTTTGCGCAGGTAGCGAAGCATTTCGGTTTCCGAGTGATAGCGGTTAAACACCGGGTGAGCCAATACCTCTCCTGTACGCAACAATTCCCCAGGCAGACCACTTGCTGATGAAGATTCCTGTTCGGCAACAGTCAACGTACTGCTGGCATCAAACAAGCGCCAGAGGGTTTCCACATCGGTGGCAGCGGTGGTTTCATCCAGGGAAATACCGATCTGGTTATCGTCGATGACTCGCAGATTTATGCCCTGCTCACGAGCCGAATCGTGGATGGCGGCAGTTTTTTGACCAGTGGCAATAGTCAGGGTATCGAAGAAACTGTCATTCACTGGAGTGAAACCCAGTTTCTTTAAGCCAGTTGCGAGAATCGCCGTCAGGCAGTGCACTCGCTCGGCAATCCGCTTCAAACCATCCGGGCCGTGATACACCGCATACATACTGGCCATCACCGCCAACAGCACTTGGGCAGTACAAATGTTACTGGTGGCCTTCTCACGGCGAATATGCTGCTCGCGGGTTTGCAGTGCCAACCGATAAGCGGGCTTGCCGTGGCTATCGACAGAAACACCCACCAAACGTCCCGGCAATGAACGTTTAAACGTATCACGGGTGGCCATATAGGCCGCATGTGGGCCTCCAAAGCCCAGCGGCACACCAAAACGTTGGGTGGAACCGATGGCCACATCGGCACCCAGTTCCGCCGGGCTTTTCAGCAGCAGCAAGCTGAGGATGTCCGCCGCCATCACCACCAGTGCCTTGTGCTGGTGGGCCGCTTCAATCACCTCAGCGAAATCGCGCACGGCACCGTCCGCGCCGGGATATTGCAACAGCACCCCGAAGCACTCGTGTTCGCCCAGTTCGGCGGGATTGCCCACCACCACTTCAATGTCCAGTGGCTCCGCACGGGTCTGCACCACCGCAATGGTCTGCGGCAGGCACTGTTCATCAACGAAAAATACCCGTCCCTTGGATTTCGCCATGCGCATGCACAGGGTCATGGCTTCCGCCGCGGCGGTGCCTTCATCCAGCAGCGAAGCGCTGGCCAGGTCCATGCCGGTGAGGTCGGTGATCATGGTCTGGAAGTTCAACAGCGCCTCCAGACGACCCTGTGAAATTTCCGGCTGGTATGGTGTGTAGGCGGTGTACCAGGCGGGGTTCTCCAGCACATTGCGCAGGATGACGTTGGGGGTCAGGCAATTGTAGTAACCCTGGCCGATGTAGGACTTCATCACCCGATTTTCCGCGGCGATGGCCTTAAGCTCTGCCAGAGCCTGCTGTTCGGTACAGGGTTCCGCCAGTGCCAGCGGCTGATCGGAGCGAATGCTGCCGGGCACCACTGCATCGATAAAGGCGGCCATGTTTTCGTAGCCGAGAGATGCCAACATGGCCTGCTGATCCTCAACGGATGGGCCGATATGGCGGTGGATAAATTCATTACTGCTGGTCAGTTCGGCCAGTGATTTCATGGGTTCACGTCTCTAGGGATAAACGGGTTTAAAATCTTTTCAAAATACTGTCTTGGTAGACATGGAACATCCTCAGCGAGGCCGCCGGATGTTCAGTCGCGGTTCTTTAACCGCGCGTTTTAGCCACGTGTCTTTACCCACGGGCCTTTAACCACGATAGTAGCGCTGTGGCACAAACGGCATCTTTACCACCGTGACCGGACGCGGCTTACCGCGCACCAAAGCACTCAGAGCTGTGCCGACTGAGGCGTATTGCGCCTGTACATAGCCCATCGCCAGCGGCGCTTCCAGGGTTGGTCCAAAACCGCCACTTGTCACGACACCAATTTGCTCACCGGCCTCATTGACCAGTTCGGCACCTTCGCGCACCGGAGCGCGGCCGTCTATTTGTAAACCTACCCGCTTGCGGGACGCACCCTCGGCCATCTCCCGGAAAATCACCTCAGCGCCGGGGAAACCGCCCGCCTTGTCGCCGTCGGGACGACGGGATTTGCTGATGCTCCACAACAGTGATGCCTGAATCGGGGTGGTGGTGATATCCAGATCGTGGCCATAGAGGCACAGACCCGCCTCAAGGCGTAGGGAATCGCGGGCACCGAGACCGATGGGCTTCACCTGCTCAAAGGACAACAGCTTCCGCGCCAGCGCTTCAGCAGACTCGGCGGGTACGGAAATTTCAAAACCGTCCTCACCGGTATAACCGGAACGGGTAATAAAGCAGTCCGCACCGTCGATGGTGACATGACAACCGTTCATGAAGACCAGCTCGCAAACAGCTGGGGCAATCTCTGCCATCACTTCCGCCGCGGCAGGCCCCTGAAGCGCCAGCAGACCCTGGCCGTCCAGGTAGTCGATATCAAAACCGGACAGATTGGCCGTCAGGTGTGCCAAATCCTGCTCCTTGCAGGCGGCATTGACCACCAGAAAGAAGCGGTCTTCAGCCCAGCGAGTGATCATCAGGTCATCAAGAATGCCGCCCTCGGCATTGGTAAACAGGGCATAGGTCTGGCGGTTGATGGGCAGGCTTTCCAGTTCCACCGGCACCAGCGCCTCCAGCGCCTGTGCCACCCCCGGCCCACTGATCACTACCTGACCCATGTGAGAAACATCAAAAAGCCCTGCATGGCCGCGGGTTTGCAGGTGTTCGGTCATGATGCCTTCGGGATACTGCACCGGCATCTCGTAACCAGCAAAAGGCACCATGCGGGCACCCAATTCCAGATGCAGGTCTTTGAGGGGTGTGGCTTTCAAGGGTGTATTCAGGTCTGCGTTTAGATCAGTGGTCATAGGGTTCCGCCAAGGGTCACAACAGGATAAAAAATGCCATGGTAGCGGCCCTGCTGAAATTGGTAAAATTAATAGTTAAAATCATTCCATTTCATTTGTTAATGGCATTTTGACCATGAAAAACCTTCCCACCGACCTGTTGCGCGCTTTCGTCACTGTAGTGGAACTGGGCGGATTCACCCCCGCAGCGGAATGGCTGGGACGTTCCCAACCCGCGGTCAGCCTGCAAATCAAGCGGCTGGAACAGCTGGTGGGACAGACCCTGCTGATCCGCAGTGGCCAGCAGCTGGAACAGAGCCGCGCCGGGCAACTGCTGTTTCGCTACGCCCGGCAGATTCTGGCCCTCAACGATGAAGCGGTGGCCCAGTTCACCAAGACCTCGGTGAGCGGCAAAATCCACTTCGGCATTCCCAGCGAGTTCGCCACCACCCTACTGCCAAAGATCGTCGGCCGCTTCGCCCAGGCCTACCCGAATGTCACATTGGAAGTTACCTGCGCCCTGAGCAAGCAATTGCTATCGGAGGTCGAACGGCGCCGCTACGACCTGATCCTGGCGTTGCACGATGACCCTGCCATGGCGGGCCACAATCTGGTGAAAGAAGATGAACTGGTGTGGGTCACCGGCAGCGATCACGATGCCCACCTGCAATCACCTCTGCCACTGATCGCCGCCCCCGAGGGCTGCATCTACCGCAAGCGCGGCATAGAAAGATTAAAGGAGAGCCAGCGGGACTGGCGCATTGTCTACACCATTCCCGATCTCACTGGCATTCAGGCCGCCATCCAGGAAGGACTTGGCGTCACGGTGCTAGCCCGCAGCACGGTGCCGGAAAACCTGCGCGTATTGAAACCCACCGAGAAACTGCCCAGACTGGGTAAAGTGGGCATCAGCCTGATTGACCAGAGTCCCGAGCCCGGTGAGGCTATCGCCCGGCTGATGGACTTCGTCAAGGCGTCACTCTAATGGGAACAGCGACTGTGGACTCTGCCAGCAAAGACAATATTGTGCTGATCGGCATGCCCGGGGCGGGAAAAAGTACCGTTGGGGTACTGCTGGCCAAGGCCCTGGGCAAAAATTTTGTCGACAGTGATGTGCTCATCCAGGTGCGCGAGGGCAAAACCCTGCAACAGATCATGGACGAAAATGATTACCTGCATCTGCGCCAGATTGAAGAAGCCGTGCTGACCGATATCGACGGCCACAACCTGGTGATCGCCACCGGTGGCAGCGCCGTGTACAGCGACAACGCTATGGCTCACTTGGCCCGCAACGGCATCATTGTCTATCTGGACGTCCCCCTGCACAGCCTACGCCAGCGCATTCGCGACTACGATACCCGCGGCATTGCGCGTCGGCCGGACCAGAGCTTTGAGGAACTGTTTGCCGAACGTAGCGCGCTGTATCGCCGCTACGCAGATATCACCATGCCCAGTGAACAGCTTTCTCCAGAGGACATGGTGGCGGCCATCACCAACGCGTTGGCCAGCCACTAGGGTCTACCGCACCGTCTCCCTCTTGGCAAAGGGCGCTACAAGAGCTCGATATTATTTCCTGAAACCCGTACTCGCATACCCGCCGCCAGATACTGGGCATCGCTAACACTAGCTGTCTGAGTACCCCCGGCATCAAGTTCCACCAGAACGTCATAATAGGCCTGTTGCTTGGAGCGTTTTTCGATCTCATTGCCTGCAAAGGCGCCGCCCACAGCACCGGCCACCGTGGCGACTTTCTTACCGCTGCCGCCGCCTACCTGATTGCCCAGCAGCCCTCCAACCACGGCCCCCGCCACGGCACCCACTCCGCTGCCTGAACCCTCTAGCGCCATGGGTGTAATAGAGACCACAGTGCCACAACCTTGGCATACCACTTTTGGCGGTACAGGGACGGGCTCCTCAGCATGGGTGCTCTTTTCCGCACTACGTGCCGCCTCTACCTGGGCTGACTCATCAGCGACATCACTACGACTGTCACAGCCGCTGACAACCAGTGCCACTAACACCAGTACCAGCATGGATAGACTGTATCTCTGTCTAATTGATTGATTACTCATAAACACATTCCTTATTCCGGTTAAATTATCGGTCTTCGAGCTATCCCGCCCGGCGACGTTTTTCTATTCCCCAGTGACCAGCATACACCTCTCCTTCTATCGTGTACGTTACTCAATGGTCGATCGGGGGAAATATAGATTCTGGCCAGCGCACCTCGGCAGGACAATGCGCCCTCACTTCGGAGAGGAAAAAAAGCCGGGTAAACCCCGGCTAATCTCCCCATTCATGCGGATATTTATTTCTTGACTGGAGTTCTAGTTATCCGCACTTCGAATCACCGCAGTTCAGGCAGGTCATACAACCGTCCATAAGAATCACCGCTTTGGTCATACATTTGTGGCACAGCTGTGCGCTTTCCGGAAATGGACTGCTGGGCTTTGCTGCCGGGGCAGCGAAGGTGCTGGCGGCTTCATACTCGGCCCGCTTTTCCGCCAAAATTGCCTTCTGGTGTTCACCCAGTTCAGGGCTTTGCATCATGCCGATCTTGGTCAGGTGGTCCTCAATAGCTTCGCCGATTTCCGCTACCAGTGATGGCATAAACTTGCCACCACGTTTGAAATAGCCGCCCTGGGGATCAAATACCGCTTTCAGCTCTTCCGCCAGGAAGGTGCAATCGCCACCCTTGCGGAATACCGCAGAGATAACCCGGGTCAACGCCACCACCCACTGAAACTGATCCATGTTCTTCGAGTTAATAAAGATCTCGAAGGGCCGACGCTGCTCATGGTCAGTGCCGTGGTTGAGCACTATATCGTTAATGGTGATATACAGCGCGTGATCAGACAGCGGGGTTTTAACCTTGTAGGTCGATCCGTGCAGTTCTTCCGGGCGGCTGAGGTTTTCGTGCATCTGCTCGATGGAACGCTCCAGCTCTGATTCGGCCGGTTTCGCTTCCGGGATCGCTTCATCGTTGGAAGGGGTCACGACCTTATAGCCAACGATTTTCTTGTCCAGTTTTACAGTCATGTCAGTGCTTCCAATCAGAATTTGCCGTAGTAGCCTTCTTTCAAGGCATCAAACAGGTTAGCGGCGGTATGTGTCTCGCCGTCATATTCCACTTCTTCGTTACCCTTGAGATCCACGGTGGTGCCGTCTTCGAGGGTAAACTGATAGGTGGTGTTCTCCAGGTCTTTTTCCTTCACCAGCACGCCCTGGAAGGCTTCCGGATTGAAGCGGAAGGTAGTACAACCCTTCAGACCGTTGTCGTAGGCATACATATAAATGTCTTTGAAATCCTCAAAGTCGCAGTCGGTGGGAACATTGATGGTTTTGGAAATGGAGGAATCCACCCACTTCTGTGCCGCCGCCTGTACATCCACGTGCTGCTTCGGCTTGATGTCTTCACTGGAGACAAAGTAGTCGGGCAGCTTTTCACCTTCCTCATCACTAAACGGCATCGCGGCAGAATTGATCAGCTCACGGTAAGCCAGCAGCTCATAGGAGAACACATCCACTTTCTCCTTGGACTTCTTACCCTCGCGAATCACGTTGCGCGAATAGTGGTGAGCAAAGCTCGGCTCGATGCCATTGCTGGCATTGTTCGCCAGGGACAGGGAGATAGTACCTGTGGGTGCAATAGATGAGTGGTGAGTGAACCGACAGCCAAGGGTGGCAATCTCATCCACCAGCTCCGGGGCCACTTCCGCCACTTTCTGCATGTAGCGACTGTAACGGGCTTGCAGCACCTTGCCCTTCAACTTATCGCCCACCACGATGCCATCCTTCGCCATTTCCGGGCGCAGGCGCAGCATTGCTTCGGTCACTTCAAACTCTTCATCCATGATCGGTGCCGGCCCTTTTTCTTTGGCCAACTCCAGACCAGTACGCCAACCTGCCAGGGCCATTTCCCGCGAGACCCGTTCGGTCAGTTCCAGAGATTCTTTGCTGCCATAAGGCACACGCAGCATTGTCATGGTGGAACCGAGTCCCAGAAAGCCCATGCCGTGGCGGCGTTTGCGGGTAATTTCGTTACGCTGACCTTCCAGGGGCAGGCCATTGATTTCGACCACGTTGTCCAGCATACGGGTAAATACCGACACCACTTCGCCAAAATTATCCCAGTCAAACTGGGCTTTGTCGGTGAAGGGGTTCAGGACAAATTTGGTGAGATTAATGGAACCCAACAGGCAGCTGCCATAGGGAGGCAGGGGTTGCTCCCCGCAGGGATTGGTCGCGCGGATGTTTTCACAGTACCAGTTGTTATTGAGCTGGTTGACCTTGTCGATAAGGATAAAGCCGGGTTCCGCGTAATCGTAGGTGGAACTCATGATAACGTTCCACAGATGCCGTGCTTTCACCGTGCGGTAGATCCTGCACGCCACCAGTCCTTCATCATTGGCGACGTATCCCTCTGTAGTGGGGAACTCACGCCACACCAGCGTATCGTCGGCGGGGTCAATGGTGCCCTGCTCCACTTCCTTGCGGGAGATGGGGAAGCAGAGAGACCAATCGTCGTCACTTTTCACCGCTTCCATAAAGCCTTCCGTCACCAGTAGTGACAGATTGAACTGGCGCAGGCGACCGTCCTCACGCTTGGCGCGGATAAAGTCCACCACATCGGGGTGACTCACATCGAAGGTAGCCATCTGGGCACCCCGGCGACCACCGGCTGAAGAGACGGTGAAACACATCTTGTCGAAGATATCCATAAAGGACAGAGGACCAGAGGTATAGGCCCCGGCACCGGACACATAGGCACCACGTGGACGCAGAGTGGAAAACTCGTAGCCGATACCGCAACCGGCCTTGAGGGTCAGCCCCGCTTCGAGGTTCTTTTCAAGGATGTCCTGCATGGAATCCTGAATGGTACCGGACACGGTACAGTTGATCGTTGAGGTGGCGGGCTTGTGCTCCAGCGCACCGGCATTGGAAATGATGCGTCCGGCAGGAATGGCCCCGTTGCGCAATGCCCAAAGAAAACGTTCATACCAGTGTGCCTGCTTGCCCGGCTCTTCCACATCGGCCAGCGCCCTGGCAACCCGGCTGAAGGTGCCATCGATGGTCGCATCCACCGGATTACCACTCTTGTCCTTGAGACGGTATTTTTTGTCCCAGATATCTGCTGAGGCCGGTTGTAGCTTTATTTCGATGGGGGACGGCTCGTTTGCGGTTTTGAAGGCTTCTATCGACATGGCGGTATTGTTGTCCTTGTGCGTATGTGACTTGAGCATTG
>JBFICU010000038.1:0-9475 GCA_041581855.1 Porticoccus sp.
AATTGCTGGGCCTTGGCGCCGACGGTACCGTCGACAAAGGGTCTGCCGGTGGCTTTGTCCGCCACCAGTTCCAGGGCGCCGATTAAACCACGGCCGCGTATTTCTCCCACCAGTGGATGATCATGGAATGTGGCCAGTTGTTGCTGGAGGTATTCGCCCTGTTGCGCTGCCTGTTCAAACAGTCGATCCCGCTGGTAAATTTCCAGCACCTTGAGTGCCACCGCACAGCCGAGAGGATGGCCGCTGTAGGTGTAACCGTGGCCGAATACGCCAGAGGCAGCACTCTGCTCCACCATGGCTTCATACATGTCACCGCGGATGGCCGCGGCAGAGATCGGCACGTAGGCGGAGGACAGCTGCTTCGCCAGGGTCATCATGTCCGGGCGGCCCATGTTCATGGTGTTGACGCCGAAGTCGTTGCCGGTGCGGCCGAAGCCGGTGATCACCTCATCGGCCCACAGCAGAATTTTGTAGTGTTCCAGCACTTTACGCAGTTTTTCATAGTAGCCGGGAGGTGGCACGATCACCCCTGAGGCACCGGTGATGGGTTCGGCGATAAAGGCTGCAATAGTGTCCGCGCCCTCGCGTTCAATCAGAGCCACCAGATTGCCAATGATGCGCTCGACAAATTCCTCTTCGTTCTCTCCTTCCAGCCTGCCGCGGTAATAGTGAGGGTGGTCGGTGTGCAGGATTCCCAGTGCTTCGATGGGTAGGTGAAAGTGCTGCTGATTGACCGGTAATCCGGTCAGGGAGGCTGCGGCCACCGTGACGCCGTGGTAAGAACGCTCCCGGGCAATAATCTTATATTTTTGTGGCTGGCCGATGGCGTCGAAGTAGTAGCGCAGCAGTTTGATCTGGGTGTCGTTGGCATCGGAGCCAGAGGTGCCAAAAAATAACGCTGCGTTGTCCATCGGCAGCAGGGCGGAGAGCTTTTCCGCCAGATCAATGCCGGGTTGGTGAGTCTTGCCGCCAAACATGTGACTGAAGGTCAGTTTGCGCATCTGTTCCGAGGCAGCTTCGATCACTTCCTCATTGCCGTAGCCCAGTGACGTACACCAGAGTCCGGCCATGCCTTCCAGATAGCGGTTACCCTGGTTGTCGTAGACATAGACGCCTTCACCGCGCTCGATCTTGAGCTGCTCAGTGGCCTTGAAGTTCGTGGTGGGGTAAATGACGTGGCTCATGGCGTTGCTCCATACATTCCCCTTTGCCGGTGGCCTATGAATCAATGCCGCTGAGGCAGAGGTATTTGATCTCCAGATAATCGTCCATACCGTACTTGGAGCCTTCGCGGCCCTGGCCGGAGTGTTTGATACCACCGAAGGGGGCCATTTCGTTAGAGATAATGCCCTCGTTGATGCCGACAATACCGTACTCTAATTGCTCGGAAACCCGCCAGATACGGCTCATGTCTCGGGAGTAAAAATAGGCTGCCAAGCCAAACTCGGTGTCATTGGCCATACGGATGGCCTGTTCCTCGGTGTCGAACTTGAATAACGGTGCTACCGGGCCAAAAATTTCCTCGGCAAACAGCCTCATGTCCGGACTGACATCCACCAGGATGGTGGGTTGCACAAAGCTGCCGCCCAATGCATCCATGCCACCGCCGGTGACGACCTTGGCTCCCTTGGCCACGGCATCGTCGATCAGACTGCATACTTTGTCGGCGGCACGCTCGTCTACCAGCGGCCCTAACGTGACGCCGTCCTCATGTCCCGCGCCTATCTTCAGGGTGCTGACGGCTTTGGCCAGCTTTTCTGCAAAGCTGTCGTAGATACCTGACTGCACCAGTATCCGATTGGCGCAGACACAGGTCTGACCTGAGTTGCGGTATTTGGAGGCCATTGCACCCTGCACGGCGGCGTCCAGATCCGCATCGTCAAACACGATAAAAGGCGCGTTGCCGCCCAATTCCATAGATGTACGCTTAACGGTGGCCGCACACTCGGCCATTAATTGCTTTCCTACTTCAGTGGAACCGGTAAAGGTCAGCTTGCGCACCATGGGGTTAGAGGTTAGTTCTGCACCGATTTTACGGGTGTCGCCGGCGGCAATATTGATCACGCCCGGGGGGATGCCCGCTCGCTCCGCCAGGGCGATGAGAGCGAGTGCCGACAAAGGTGTAGCGCTGGCCGGTTTACACACCACGGTGCAGCCAGCAGCCAGTGCCGGAGCGATCTTGCGAGCCAGCATGGCATTGGGGAAATTCCATGGAGTGATGCAGGCGACCACCCCCACAGGCTGCTTCAGCACCATCAGGCGCTTGTCACTGGTGGGCGGCGGAATCAGGTCGCCGTAGATGCGTTTGGCTTCCTCGGCAAACCATTCCAGAAAGTTGGCGCCGTAAATAATTTCAGAACGGGCTTCTGCCAGTGGTTTGCCCTGCTCAGCTGTAAGTATCTGAGCCAGATCCTCCTTGTGTTCCAGCACCAGGTTGTACCAGTTGCGCAGTAGAGCCGACCGCTCCTTGGCGGTGGTGTTGGACCAAGGTTTCTGAGCACGATAGGCAGCTTCAATCATGCGGCGGGCTTCGCTGGCGCCGCAACTGGCCACGTTTGCCAGAGGCTCGCCGTTAGCCGGATTGAGGACAATGAAGGTTTCACCGCTGCCGGCGGGTACCCAATGGCCGTCAATGTAGGCCAATTGCTTTAGTAATGAAGGATCACTGAGTTTTATGGTCATGTTCTAAGCCTAGTAGATCAGCTGGACCGTGAACAAGCATTCTTGGGGAGACGTTGAAGCATCGGTCGATATATGGGTGATACTGTCAGTTCTGTTTTGATTCTAATCAAGCTCTTTCACAACGGATAGAGATAACCGGGGGTTGGTTGATCCACTTTCTATGCAATAGCGTAATGCACGCCTATTAATAAAAATGAAGGGTAAGTATTAATTATGGCGGGGGAGTGAAAAA
Source organism: Porticoccus sp. (assembly GCA_041581855.1). GTDB lineage: Bacteria > Pseudomonadota > Gammaproteobacteria > Pseudomonadales > Porticoccaceae > Porticoccus. Next base: position 2,915 of record JBFICU010000038.1, read on the forward strand.
GTGATTAAACGAGTTTATTCCGAGATGGCTTCTGGGCTTTTTTCAGTAGAAAAATTATGGCCGAGGTGCATGATTTGATTGGTTATGTGGTTGCGCTGCTCATCTGTCAGATTACGCCATGCTTTGACAAGAGCCGGGGAGTGGTCAAAGATCGTTGCAGGTTCGCGTTTTTCACCGCCCAGCCACAGCCATTCGGCCGATACACACAGTGCATTGGCGATGGAAAAGATCGCAGATGTGGAGCGCGACTGTCCGCTCTCCAACTTGGAAATCATCTGCTGGGTCAGCCTAGTTTTCTGTGCCAAATCCGCTTGGGACTGGCCACTTTGCTGACGGGCTGTCTTAATACGATGGGCCAAGTCATTCATGGGAGCGCATATTACAACGAATGTTGTGAATGTGCAGACAACGATAGTTGTGGTGTGAACTGCGTCTCGTTACTATTTTCAGTTATAAGCCAGGGAGTGGAGTGAATGACACCGGTAGAAGCGTTGCAGTGCGTCGTTGAAGCCTTGGGAGGGCAAACAGCTTTGGCTGATGCGCTTTCAAAAAGAACAGGGCGGAGTATCAGACAGCAGCATGTCTGGAATTGGCTCAACCGCGATGGAGGTATTCCTCCTGCCTATGCCCCTTTGATTGAGGCTTTATGTAAAGAGCAGGGGATGAGCATTAACTGCTCCCAGTTATGTCCCGGGTTTTATCCTTCTTTTTAACTGTCGCATAAATTTCTATTGTTGCTATTTCACCCTCTAATATGAGTGGATTAGCACCTTCAATCTAGCCCATGTGAAGTGCCGGTAAACCAGCTATAGTTCCAACAAAAAGGAACGCCAATGAAACTGTATACATTTCCGCCAGCCCCTAATCCCCGACGACTGTCCATATTTCTCGCTGAAAAAGGTATTGAGCTAGATACGCTTGTTGTTGATTTAATGGCAGGAGAGCAGTTTTCTCATCAGTATCGGGCAGTCAATCCTAGTGGCACAGTCCCTGCGTTACTGCTGGATACAGGCGTACTCCTTACCGAAGTGGTTGGTATGTATGTCTACTTGGAATCCATCTTTCCGGAAACACCCTTATTGGGTACGGATGGGCTTTCCCGAGCAGAGATTCTCAGTTGGGATCACCGCTGTTTTGTGGAAGGTTTTCAGGCTGTTGCCGAGGCGTTGCGCAACGGTAATAAAGCATTTTCCGGCAGGGCGTTGCCGGGGCCAGTGGCTTACGAGCAGATTCCCGAGCTGGCTGTGCGTGGTCACCAGCGCATTCAGGCCTTTTACCAGGTTCTGGACAACCACCTGACAGGTCGTCAATACATGGTTGGAGACAGCTTTACCGTTGCTGATATCGCCGCATGGGTATTTGTGGAATTCAGCGGGTGGGTTAAAGAGCGAGTGCCGGAAGCATGCCCGGCACTGACCAGTTGGTGTGAAAGGATAAAAGGTAGGCCCAGTGTCCAGCCAAAGGGCTAGTAGGATAAAAATAATATAAACGTGTTCGTTCAGAGTGGCGTCGGAAGACCTTGGCGTTGTTGGCCAAGAGTAAAATGATTCAAGTCTACAGCGTATAACCCAGCCAGCAGAGTAGACATGCGGTGCTGCTGATTAGGCAATAGGTTCTAGCTGAATACCCGAGCAGCCCCGGTATTATTCTGTAAAAATCAGTATCTCGTAGCTTTGACTCTGCGGTTATCTCTCAACCTCAACCTCCATAATGAATTCGACCATGCTGATACCTAGTGCCTTTGAAAGGTTCTCGATGGTCGTGATGGTGGGTTGTTGTTTGTTTCCTTCAAGGAGTGAAATTGAACGCATTGATAGCCCTGACTCAAAGGCAAGATGTTCTTGCGACAGGCCTTTGGCTACCCTGATTTCTTTTAACACCCTTGAAAAGGTCATCCGCGCTGACATTTTCGAGCTCCCCATTTTTATAATTATGTAAAGAGAGTGCAGGCGAGTAGTCACTACTCTGCAGATGTTTGCCCCTACTGCACTTTCTTTTTCCTAACAATGCTGGCTGTACGAAGAGAACTCAAACCCAATATATGGTTGGGAGTTGATGGCCATGTCCGTACATATAGCTTGCGAAAGTTAATATTATTTTTAGCTTGGGTAAGAAGTCTGCCTATGGACGAAACTTGTTTCATCAGCAATACGCTTGAACTCCCTAGGGATTTTCCTGAAGTGTTGCGTGGTAATGAATGATTCGGGATGGTGGGAAGATGACAGTTTTTATGTAACTATATGTTATATAATGATTTTGTTTTATTTTTCCGCAGGCAGAGGGCTGGTAAGTGAGGATTCAAGCCCTCTGTCCGCAAAGAAAAGACGAGCATGGGGTATGTAAATACGAAGGTGAGTTGTGAGCTATCTGGTCGTCAGAATCAGGCATCCATCAGACCATGACGAATCGCCAGGCGTGCCAACTCAGCTGAGTTTGATACGTTAAGCTTATGTTTGATGTTTGTGTGGTGTGTCCCAACGGTTTTAGGGCTGAGGTTGAAAATCTCGGCGATCTCATTGACAGTTTTGCCTTCGGCCAGCAGTCTGAAAATTCTGAATTCGCATTGGCTGAGACTCTCTAGAATGTTCTCAGAGCCGTTTAATTTCATCATTGCGATTTGCTGGGCAATAGTAGAGCTAATGTAGGAATTCCCTTGCGACACTTGGTGGAGGGCTTTATACATCTCCTCAGGCGCACTACGTTTGGGAATAAAACCTTTTGCTCCAGCCTGCAAAGCTTGTTTGGTAAAGATGCTGTCTTCATAAACACTTAATACTAATATCTTAGCTTTTGGGTCATGAGCTATGATCTTCTCGATGGCTCCCAGCCCGCCAATGCCGGGCATGGATATATCCATCACCACCACATCAGGGTGATATTTACGATAGCATTTTGCTGCAAGTTCGCCATTACTGGCTTCCAGTACTTTTACGATGCCTTCTCCATCCTCTAATAAACGGCGGAACCCCGCACGAACCAATTCGTGGTCATCTACAAGCAATACGGTGATATCGCTGAAAATCATGGCTGTGCACCTTTAATTATAGTGGGAGTCTTACCTGTATTCTTACGCCGTTACCTGGGCTACTTCGTAGTTTAAAGTCCCCGTTCAGGCTTTGTGCGCGTTCTCGCATACCAAGTATGCCAAAATCAACATCGGAATAAATATCCTTAATTTCCATGCCCTTTCCGTTATCGTGAATGTCGATGAATAAGAGATTTTTATTACTATTTTTTGCTACAGATATACTGATTTTGGTGCACTCGGCATGACGTACAGCATTGGTAATAGATTCCTGAATAATTCGAAAAACGGTCATATTGACCTCTTCATCCAAACTATCTAATGTGCCGATTAACTCCAGATGAAAGCTGATTCCAGGTTGCCGTTTTTGCCAGGTAGCGATAGTGTCTTGTAAGGTTAAGAGCAGGCCTAAGTCGTCAAGCGATGTGGGGCGTAGACGGACCAACATATCATGTACAACATCATAGATATGACTCGCAACGTCGATGATGGCTTGGGCGCTGTTGAAAATCTTTGAGTCCGTAGATTGTATTCGGTTTCGGATTAGCACCGCGTCAGTTTTGATGACGGTTAAACACTGTCCCAGTTCATCGTGCAGCTCGCGCGCCAAACTGCGTCGTTCATTCTCTTGCACGTTTGAAATATGTTGTGTGAGCAGCCTGGATTCGTGCAGTTGACGTTTGGCAAGTTCCGCTTGTTTGTGTTCCGTTACATCCCGTAGCGTACAAATAAACCCAGTGGCGTGCTCCTCCATATTAGATAGGGGAGACATGGATAGTAGTAGGTAGATCGTTTCCTGAACCCTCCGTGATATGACAATCTCCAGGTTATCGACGGCTTCGTTATTTTCAATAATGCCGGTTATTTTCTGTTGGTACTCCCCAAACTCAAGTTCCAGGAATGAGCTTCCGATTACGCTGGGATTGAGTTGGGGAAACATGTGTTCTGCAGCGGGGTTGTAAAATATGATTTTGCCTTCGTGGTCTAGGGATATGATCGTATCCAGAGACTCTTTGACCAATGTGGCTAACCGTTGATTTTCATTGATGCTTAATTGAAGGGCTTTACCCATGCTATTAAATGCATCACTGATGTGGTTCATTTCTTTGAGAGAGAACTTGGGCAATCGCAGGTGTAAGTTACCTTGTTCAAAACCTGATAAAGCTCTGGATAAATACTCAAGCGGTTTGAGAATTCTATTTATGCCTATATAAAGGATCAGAATAATAAATAGTGATAACACGGTTCCCAGCGTTAGCAGTGCGCGAATATCCAGCCAGCGTTCATTGATCTCTTGCAGTGGGGCGGCATAAATGACGATGGCGCCTCCTCCCGAACGTGTAATAAGGGGTTTAATTGTTGGGGATAGAAGTTTAACGAACAGTGCCGGTGGATTGACCTTGTCATTGGGTGTTGGCCCGCCAGCATATAGAAGCTGACCATTTCTATAGACCATGATATACAACCCGCGGATTTCGCTTAGCACTTTGACCAGATTGGCCATGCGTTGATGAGCCGTGGGGGAGTTGTGAGAAGGTGTAGCAGGCATTGCAACAGTAATTAAGTGTGTTGCAGCTGTCATGGCACTCTCTACTTTTGTATAGACTGACTGGCGAGCGTTTGAAATTAATATCCCGGTTGTCGCTATTAATGTCACGATTAATAGCATTCCGAAAAATAAATATATTTTTAGTCTAAGGCTCATTTTCAAAAAGTCGCTCTGAGATTATTTATTAAAATAGCGTAACTTTTGCGAAGGGTTTAGCGCGCGCCCGGTGCAGTCCGTTTTTTGATGAAGCTGTTTTCGACGAAGTCGTAACTATTTTTTCTTATTAACAACCGTTATCAGACACATAACGTTCACATCACCAAGTAACAGCACAGATGAAAATAGGAGCCTTCGATGCCCTGTTTCCAGCCTGCTCAGATCATTGGCTAGAGGGACTCTATCTAGTAAGTCATGCTTTTTGGATAACTTAAACATGCTCTTTATGGCATGTCTAGCCTCTTCTTACCTAGGGTAGATGCCTCTCAAAAGACGGGGTTGGCCCCGAACATCTGGTCACTTGAGAGTGCTCTTCATCGTTAAACTTGAAACGCTCGGCAAATCGGGCGTCCGTATCCGGGTTTGGCGTTCTATAATTTGGTCCTGTGCCAAAGGCGGGTAGTGGGGTTCTGTGTTGAGTCCGACTTACCTTGTCTATTTGCTCCCTCTGTCTAGCGTACCCTTGTTGCGCGAGTTGCATGTTCTACTACTTATGGGTGATGGCCGTGAGGCGGCAAAGTTATTGGTGTTGTTGTCAGGTCAGCAATACTGTTCTCAATACCTATAGCCGCTTGATGCGGGCAATGATCGAGTCATTTTTAAGTGTATTTCGTTTATAACATATTGATAGATAATAATATATTGTTTTGGTTTTCAGGCGAGGGATGCTTTGAATTCTGTTGGTGGCTTATGAGGCTGCCATGCTCGTCTATGCTTCTTCTTACTGTGCCTGTTGTTTGTTCATGAGGATTACTTCATAGCAGTCGGGTTTGTTTTGATGCTTTAGTCGTACTCTTGGGTTAGCACCCTGGGATACTTTGGGTCAGAAAGAGCTGCCGCTGCCAGGAGGGTAGGGTTTTGCTCATGTTTGCATTTCTATGACCTGTTGGATAAGGGGACAGCCAATTGTTATTGGTATTTTTTAGATAGGACTACGAGAACCTGTCTTATTATGGCGGGGGATTTGATTTAGCCGAGCTCTTGTGAAGTGCTACTAAGTGTAGCGGCCATAGCCCTTGGCAAAACAGCCCCCGGTTGTGTTGGTGTAACGCTTTGATCTGTCGACAGGCCCTCATTTTGGATCTGGCAATCTGAGCTCAACCAGTGTGGGCGATAAAATAGCATCGTGTGCTCTTATTCTTTGTGTGAATGAGTTGAGGCACTTTAAGGCAGCTGACATGGACGGGTTGGGCATAGTGCTGGCTTCGTTGTTAGTGAGAAAGGCAACTAAGGGTTTGTGGCGTGTTAGCCCCAGTGGCTGGATGCTCGTAATGTCTATCGTTAGGTTGCGGGGAACCCTTGGGATTGGGTGTGGACGAAGGAACAGGTCTCAAGCTGCCAAGACAGGTGCGTTCTAAGACCAGTATTGTGAAGGTAACGAATTTAAATGGGTAATAATTGTGTAGCTTGGTCTCTATATAGACTCTTTGGTGTTGAGGTGGAAATCAACAACCAGATTGGTGCGTTGAAATGATTCTCCCACCTCGTTAATTATTTCATCTGGAGTTTAACCAGTAATAACGATGCTAGATCTATTGGCAATAACTACAAGAATAGTCGGAGCATGAAAGATGAAGGTGTTTGATTTCATCAAATCAAAACAAGTTTTGGGTTGTATGTTGGGCGTTTTGAGTATGGCGTCTGTCTCTGCGGCGGATAATCCCGCTGATTGGCCTCAATATTTGAGGGATTCGAAAGGCTGGCGTTACAGCCCCCTTGATCAGATCACCAAGGACAATGTTAAAAAACTGAAGGTGGCATGGATTCACCA
>JBFICU010000039.1:0-9096 GCA_041581855.1 Porticoccus sp.
ATCGTCCTGAGAAGGATCGTACATATCCTGAAGCTTGCGCTGACGGTACATGGCATTGCCATCAATGTTGATCTTGCCATCAAGACAGTGGAGGTTACCCTCGTCTGTGATGACCAAAGGGTTAATTTCAAGAAGTGCCAGGTCGTAGTCCTGGAACAGCTTGGCCAGCCCCAGGAACAGCTTGGTGAACTGCTTGATCTGGTCAGCATTCAGCCCCAGTTGAAAACCCAGTTCACGGGCTTGATAAGGCTGCGCGCCAGTGAGTGGATCGATGACAGCCTTGAGAATTTTCTCAGGCGTTTCTTCCGCCACTTTTTCAATCTCAACACCACCCTCGGTGGAGGCCATAAATACGATGCGACGGGTAGATCGATCGATTACAGCACCCAGATAGAGCTCTTGAGCAATGTTGGTAAGGGATTCCACCAAAATGCGGCTGACCGGCTGACCGTTGGCGTCTGTCTGGTAGGTCACCAGACGATTGCCGAGCCATTTGCGAGCAAACTCTTCGATTTCGCCCTTGGAAGTGACCAGTTTGACTCCGCCGGCCTTGCCGCGACCACCGGCGTGTACCTGGGCTTTAACAACCCAGCGATCGCCACCGATGATATCGGCTGCAGCGACTGCTTCGTGCACGGTTTCCGCTGCCACACCTTGGGACACCGGAAGACCATACTCAGCAAAGAGCTGCTTTGCCTGATATTCGTGTAGGTTCATACTCTAAATTCCCCATTTGCTGCTTTCATTGGATGGATATAAAAAACTCCGCAGGCCAGCCGTACCTGCGGAGTTCATGGAACACCGTTACTTGCGTTTTTTACGGTTTGGGATATGAATGGCGTGACCATTCACTGCAAGAGCCGCTTCGTGCACGGCCTCAGACAAGGTGGGATGGCCAAACACGGTCATACCAATATCTTCGGCGCTGGAACCAAACTCCATGGCAATCGCCACCTGCTGCACAAGGTCAGCAGCGCTGGGACCAACAATATGGCAGCCAAGAATACGGTCAGTTTCAGCATGGGCAATCATCTTGACCATACCCTCGGTTTCGTCGGCGGCAAGTGCTCTGCCACTGGCGATGAAAGGAAAAATGCCGATATTGTATGGCTCGCCGGCCTGCTTCAACTGCTCTTCAGTTTTGCCAACTGCAGCGATTTCGGGGTGGGTATAAATCACGTTCGGAATAATGTCGTAGTTCATCTGGGTCTTCTGGCCGGCAATTCGCTCAGCGACCATCACGCCCTCTTCAGAACCTTTATGAGCCAACATCGGGCCACGAACCACATCACCCACAGCCCAGACACCCGGCGCATTGGTGGCGCACTGATCGTTGACAAAAATGAAACCGCGTTCGTCGAGATTAACGCCACAATCGGGAGCCAACAAGCCCTCGGTATACGGACGACGACCAACACAGACGATCAACTTGTCAAAGGTCTCCTGAGCCTCCGCACCTTCACTGTTTTGATAGGTGACGACAACTTCCTTACCTTTTGTTTTACTGCCAGTTACGCGACAGCTGAGACGAATATCCAGCCCTTGTTTAGCAAAAATTTTCTGAGATTCCTTGGCAATCTGCTGATCCATCATCGCAAGAAAATCAGGCATCGCTTCCAGCAAAACCACTTTGCTGCCAAGGCGGTTCCAGACACTGCCGAGCTCCAGCCCGATAACCCCTGCACCGATCACACCGAGACGTTTTGGCACTTCCATCAGCTCAAGTGCACCAGTAGAGTCAATAATGGCTTTACCGTCTATCGGAGCTACAGGGATGTTGATGGGCTGCGACCCGGTAGCAATGATCACGTTGTCGGCTGCAAGTATCTGCACCACGCCCTTGTGATCCGTGTACTCAACCTGATGGCCCGCCAGCAGTTTACCGGTACCGAACAAGGAGGTGACGCCATTGCTTTTTAACAGCCCAGCGATACCACCTGTCAGTTGCTCAACAATCTTGGCCTTGCGGTTGATCATCGCCTTAACGTCCATGCCCACATCACCAGTAGTAATGCCGTGGGCACCGAGATTTGACTTGGCCTCGTGGTACTTGTAGGAACTGTCCAGCAACGCTTTGGATGGGATACAGCCGACGTTGAGGCAGGTTCCGCCATTAACGCCTTCGCCCTTGGCATTCTGCCACTTTTCAATACAGGCAGTCTTCAAACCCAGCTGGGCTGCTCTAATCGCTGCCACATAACCAGCCGGACCGGCACCAATCACAATTACATCATATTTATCGGACATTATTTATCCCAACAATTTCATTAAGTTATCAACTATATTTCAAGCAAAATCTTAGCAGGATTCTCAATCATTTCCTTGATCGCAACCAAGAACTGTACCGCTTCTTTTCCATCAATCAGACGATGGTCATAGGACAGGGCAAGGTACATGATAGGACGGATGACAATCTGGCCATTTTCCACGACTGGGCGATCCTGGATTTTGTGCATACCCAAAATAGCTGTCTGTGGTGGATTCAAAATCGGGGTGGAAAGCAATGAACCAAACACACCACCATTTGTAATCGTGAATGTGCCACCAGTCATTTCCTCAATGGTCAGCTTGCCATCGCGAGCACGGGCACCAAACTCGGCAATGGTGCTTTCAATTTCAGCAATACCCATATTATCGGCATCACGCAGCACCGGAACCACTAGACCTTTGTCGGTGGAAACGGCCACCCCAACATCCTGATAACCATGGTACACAATGTCATTACCATCGAGAGAGGCGTTAACAGCAGGGAAACGTTTCAGTGCTTCAGTCGCAGCTCGTACAAAGAAACCCATGAAACCCAATCGGGTACCATTGTGTACTTTGGTAAAGGTATCTTTAAATTCTGCACGCAGCGCCATGATGCGGTGCATATCCACTTCATTGAAGGTAGTCAACATCGCGGTAGATTGAGTAACCTGCAGCAGCCTGTCAGCAATGCGTGCACGCATACGGGTCATAGGCACACGCTTTTCAACGCGATCACCTGCAGCCACAGGTACTACTGATGCCGCAACAGGTGCCGTAGCGGGAGACTTGGCCGCTGCTGGCGATGGCGAAGCCGCGGCTGGTGCAGCCACGGGTGCTTGCCAGCCAACAATATCTTCTTTGGTGATACGGCCATCTTTACCAGTACCAGAGACCTGTTTAAGGTCGATACCCTTTTCTTCGGCCAACTTACGCGCTGCTGGACTTGCGACTTTATCACCTTGATCATCGGCTTCCGGCTCTTCAGCAGCAGCCGGTGCCGCAGCAGGTGCAGCCTCAACGGCACCTGCAACCACTTTGGCGATCACCTCATTGCTGAGAACGACGTCACCCTCTTCTTTGAATACTTCCTGCAATACACCATCAGCAGGCGCAACCACTTCAAGTACGACCTTATCAGTCTCAATATCCACCAGCAATTCGTCACGAACAACGCTATCGCCGGGCTGCTTGTGCCATGTAGCAATATTGCCTTCCTGTACAGACTCAGGGAAGGTAGGTGCCTTAATTTCAATGCTCATTTTTTATCATTTCCTTTGTCAAGGATGACCGATCGGCCACTTAAAAACTCAATGCTTCGTTAACAAATCTTGCCTGTTCTTCCAGGTGCGCCGACATATAACCGGCAGCCGGAGCAGCAGATGCGGCACGACCAACATATCTCAGAGGTAAGGCACTATTGCAGCGATCCAAAACAGCGCGCATATGGTGCTGACTGCTGTACCAAGCGCCCTGGTTAACTGGCTCTTCCTGACACCAAATCACTTCCTCAAGTGCGCCATATTCTATGAGCGCACTCAACAATGCTTCATCAGGGAAAGGATAGAGCTGTTCGATACGGACCAACGCAATATCATCAATGCCCCGGGCCATGCGCTCTTCATAGAGATGGTAATAAACTTTCCCAGAACAGAGGACTAAACGACGAGCCTTGCTGGTGTCGATTTCGGCATCAGGAATAACGGTAAGGAACTCACCATTCGCCAGATCTTCCAGAGAAGATGTTGCCAACTTGTGCCGCAATATCCACTTCGGACTCATGACCACCAACGGCCGACGCATCGGCCTTATCGCCTGGCGACGCAACATATGGAACATCTGGGCAGGCGTAGTAGGGATACATACCTGAATATTGTGTTCTGCGCAGAGTTGCAGGAAACGCTCCAAACGAGCTGAGGAGTGTTCGGGGCCCTGCCCCTCGTAGCCATGTGGCAACAACATGGTCAGGCCACAGAGCCGCCCCCACTTATGTTCACCACTGGTAATGAACTGATCAATTACAACCTGCGCACCATTGGCAAAATCGCCAAACTGGGCTTCCCAGATAACTAACCCTTTCGGCGCAGTTGTCGAATAACCATACTCGAAACCAAGTACTGCCTCCTCCGACAGGAAGGAGTCGTAGATCTCGAAAGCCGGTTGATCCGGAGAGAGATGCTTGAGCGGCGTATAAGACTCTCCATTTTTCTGGTTATACACCACGGCATGCCGGTGCGAGAAAGTGCCTCGACCGATGTCTTGACCAGTCATTCGGACGGGATAACCCTGCTCTAGCAGCGTGGCATACGCGAGCAGTTCACCCATACCCCAATTTAGTTCCAGAGCACCGCCTGCCATCTTATGGCGGTCGTCGTAGATTTTCTCGACCTGGCGCTGGACAACGATACCCTCTGGCACATGACACATACGGGTCGCAACATCTTTAAGCGCTGTCAGAGGATAGCCAGTATCCACCGGCGTGGTCCACTCATGGCCAAGATATGGGGTCCAGTCAACAAACAGGGCATCGTCCGGCTCGGAGACTAACTTGTTGACCACGTTTTCACCACGATCAAGGACATCCCGATAATCAGTGAGCATGCTATCCGCTTCTGATTGAGAAAGGATCTCCTCGCTCACCAATTTAGTCGCGTAGAGTTCCCGCGTGGTCTTATGTTTTTTGATGATCTTGTACATCAAAGGCTGAGTCGACGAAGGCTCGTCAGTTTCGTTATGCCCTCTTCTGCGGTAACAAACCAGGTCAATAACAATGTCTTTCTTGAATTGATAGCGGTAGTCCATTGCCAGAAAAGTGGTGAACATCACGGCATCCGGATCATCACCATTAACATGGATGATCGGCGCCTGAACCATTTTCGCAATATCAGTACAGTATTCAGTAGAACGGCTATCATCTTGACGACTAGTGGTGAAGCCAACCTGATTATTGATGACCAGATGTACAGATCCGCCGGTTTTATAGCCGCGAATTTGTGACATTTGCAGGGTTTCCATTACCACACCCTGACCCGCAAAGGCTGCGTCACCATGGGCAATAATAGGTACAACCTGATTGCCTTCGGGATCGACACGGCGGTCTTGCCGTGCGCGCGCAGAACCTTCAACGACCGGAGACACAATTTCGAGGTGAGACGGGTTGAATCCCAGAGCCAAGTGAACTTCACCACCCGGGGTCATCACGTTGGAAGAAAAACCTTGGTGGTACTTCACATCACCGGAAGTATCCACATGACGCTTGCCTTCGAATTCAGCAAACAGATCAGCAGGGCTTTTACCCAAAACGTTAACCAGTACATTCAGGCGACCGCGGTGTGCCATAGCCAGCACAATCTCTTTGGCACCATATTCGCCAGCACGCTCAATCAAGCCATCTAGCATAGGGATCAGCGCTTCGCCGCCCTCAAGGCCAAAACGTTTGGTACCGGGATACTTCGAATCCAGGTGCCGCTCCAGACCTTCGGCAGCTGAAAGACGTTGCAGCACATGCTTGCGCATGTTGTTGTCATAGGTCGGCTTAGAACGAACACTTTCGAGGCGCTGCTGCAACCACTGCTTCTCCGCGAGATCAGTGATATGCATCAACTCCACGCCGACATGACGGCAATAGGTTTCTTCCAATGCAGAAATAATCTCCTGCAGGGTTGCCTCTTGCTTGCCGATGAACAGCGTGCCGCACTGGAATGTCGTATCCAGATCAGCCTCGGTCAGGCCATGATATGCAAGTTGCAAGTCCGCAACTTGCTCACGCTTCATAATGCCCAGAGGATCAAGGTTGGCCTGCTGGTGACCTCGGTTGCGGTAAGAACTGATCAACTGCAGTACTTTTACCTGCTTCCGCTCATGCTCAATGTGCACTCCACCAGAACCAGGCGCGGGAACCGGGCGAGCCCGACGACGACCCAATAACTCAAAATAATTCTGGATAGTGGCGTGGGAAACATCGGCGCCAGAATGGCCGTTTACTCTGGGAAGAGAGTCAAAGAAAGAGCGCCACTCATCGGGCACAGCATTGGGATCGTGTAGGTAAGTTTCGTATAAATCTTCGATGTATGCGGCATTCCCACCAGAGAGATGGGAGGAGCGCAAAAATTGCTGCATGATGCTTTCAGGCATCGAAAGGTTCCCTATAAATTGAAAACTGGATCATCAGGGCCCTCCTCCGAGGGAGGGCCTGATGGGTTGTGATTATTATGCACCAGCACGTTATGTAGCACTTCTCAACAACATATTTCTGATGTGGCCGATCGCCTTGGTCGGGTTTAGCCCTTTAGGACAAACAGACACACAGTTCTGAATACCGTGACAACGGAAAACACTGAAGGGGTCATCCAGGTTTGACAGACGATTTTCAGTATCCGTATCACGACTATCAATCAAGAAACGGTATGCCTGAAGCAGTCCTGCCGGGCCAATAAATTTGTCCGGGTTCCACCAGAAAGAAGGGCAACTGGTTGAACAGCAGGCGCAGAGAATACATTCGTACAAACCATCAAGCTTGGCACGATCTTCAGGCGTCTGCAGACGCTCAATAGCGGGTGCCGGCGCATTGTTGACCAAGTACGGTTGAATTTTCTCGTATTGTGCGTAGAACTGACTCATGTCAATAACCAGGTCGCGTATAACCGGCAGACCAGGCAACGGGCGCAGCACCAGCTTGTCTCCTTTCATGCAAGTAGACACGGGCGTAATACAAGCCAAGCCATTTTTACCGCCCATATTCATACCATCAGAACCGCACACACCTTCGCGGCAAGAACGACGATAGGCCAATGAGGAATCCTGAGCTTTGAGCAGCTCCAACACATCCAGCACCATCAGGTCTTTGCCCGCGGTGTCCACTTCATAATCCTGCATGTACGGCGCATTGTCCGTTTCAGGGTTGTAACGATAAATGCTTACTTTCAACATGGCTCACTAACCTTTTATTAGTAGGTACGCGCCTTCGGTGCGAAGGCTTCCATGGTTTTAGGTGTGAAGTTCACGCCGCGCTTACCCACTGTTTTATTGGTGGGGAAGTACACGGAGTGACACAGCCAATTTTCATCATCGCGATCTGCAAAGTCTTCGCGGGCATGAGCACCACGACTCTCCTTGCGCTCTTCAGCAGTGATGGCTGTTGCTTCAGCGACCTCTAGCAGGTTTTGCAGCTCCAAAGCCTCAATACGAGCCGTGTTATAAGCATTGCTCTTGTCATCGAGGCGAACGTTTTCAATGCGAGGACGCAGTGCTTGAAGCTTTTTAATGCCTTCCTGCATGAAATCACCACGGCGGAACACACCAAAGTGGTTCTGCATAATGTTCTGCAGCTCAGCACGCAGCTCAGCAGCACCTTCACCATCATTGGTTGTGTTGATGCGATTGAGGCGGGCCATGGCTGCATCAATATCCGCATCGGTAGCTTCCTTCAGATCGATACCTTCACGGAGTGATTTCTCAATAAACAGACCTGAAGCACGACCAAACACCACCAAGTCTAGCAATGAGTTACCACCCAGGCGGTTTGCGCCGTGTACGGACACACAAGCGACTTCACCACAAGCGTAAAGGCCTTCAATTACTGTGTCATTACCATTTTCGTCTAAGGTTAATGCTTGACCGGACACATTCGTGGGAATGCCACCCATCATGTAGTGACAGGTAGGTACAACCGGGATTGGCTCTTTAACCGGATCGGCGTGTGCAAAAGTGCGGGACAGCTCACAGATGCCGGGCAGACGACTCTCGAGCACTTCCTCGCCCAGGTGATCGAGCTTCAAAAATACATGATCGCCTTTCTCGCCACAGCCTTTACCATCAAGGATTTCCAGTACCATGGAGCGAGCAACCACATCGCGCGAGGCAAGATCTTTAGCGTTTGGAGCATAACGCTCCATAAAGCGCTCACCGTCTTTATTGATCAGGTAACCGCCTTCACCTCGACAGCCTTCTGTTACCAGCACACCGGCGCCGGCAATACCAGTCGGGTGGAACTGCCACATTTCAATGTCTTGCACAGGGAAGCCTGCACGCAATGCCATGCCAACGCCGTCGCCAGTATTGATGTGGGCATTAGTGGTAGAAGCAAAAATACGACCCGCACCACCTGTGGCAAATACAGTCGCTTTTGACTTCACATAAACGGTTTCGCCGGTTTCGATATTAATGGCAACAACACCCACAACAGCGTTATCAGCATTCTTTACCAAATCAACAGCAAACCATTCATTCAAAAATACAGTGTTGTTTTTGATGTTATTCTGGTACAGCGTGTGCAGCAGTGCGTGACCGGTGCGGTCAGCAGCAGCACAAGTGCGAGCAGCCTGACCACCTTCACCAAAATTCTTTGATTGACCACCGAAAGGACGCTGATAAATACGGCCTTCTTCAGTGCGGGAAAACGGCAATCCCATGTGTTCCAGCTCAAAAACGGCTTCCGGGCCGACTGAACACATATATTCAATTGCATCCTGGTCACCGATATAGTCAGAACCCTTGATGGTGTCATACATGTGCCAGCGCCAATCATCGTTGGGGTCGTCACTGGCAATTGCACAAGTGATACCGCCCTGAGCCGACACAGTGTGAGAGCGAGTTGGAAATACTTTGGTAATTACTGCAGTTTTGTAACCGGATTGAGCCAGTTGCAAGGCAGCGCGCATACCGGCACCGCCGCCGCCGACGATTACGCCGTCGAAAGAAATAGTTCTTACACTAGTCATGGATTCAAATTCCCCAAACGATATCAAGAGCCCAGATGACATACACCAGAGTGACAGCGATCATGCCCAGCTGCAAAAAAATACGCAGCGGAGTGGCTTTTGGACCAAGCAGACGGACAGTAACGTAATC
>JBFICU010000040.1:0-8999 GCA_041581855.1 Porticoccus sp.
AGTTTTCGGTAAGGGCGGATACGGCCGGGGAAAAAAATATCGCAGCCTTGATGTGAGAGTGCGCAGATTGCCAGCTCCCCGCTTTCTTCAGAAAATGTCCAGCTCAACTTGTCTTGGGTGCTCAGTTTTTCCAGTAGTCTACGCGCCCTGGTAGAAGCAATTTTGTTGAGGCGCATCAGTTCTGCCGGTTCCAGTTCCCGTTCTTCTGCTGACAGGTAGTTAATCTCGGTGGAAAAGGGCAGTTCCGCCACGGACATCAATTGGCGGTCTTCGATGTACAGGCCAGTCAATGACGCATTCAACCGACGGGCGATACTGACCAGTGTCGCCAGTCCTGGTTCAGTAGCGCTATAGGCATCCAAGGCGATCAGGATGCGCCGTTCAGTGCTACTGCTCATGGTCTTCATCCTTGTCGTCATGGGAGGCATATTTTTTCGCGGCTTTAATCCATTCCTCGATTTTTGTCGCCACTCGGCCATTGACGGAATCTGCAGGATACTGCCCGTTATCGTCGATCTCGCCGTAATCGAGTCCAGTCAGCAGTGATAAGGCCTCATCGATGGTGGACACCTGATAAATATGAAACTGCCCAGCGGACACTGCGTCGATCACGCGCTGGGCCAGCATCAGGTGCTGGGTATTAGCGCTGGGCATGACGACCCCCTGGTCACCGCTAAGTCCGCGGGCGGCACAGATGTCAAAGAAGCCCTCGATTTTTTGGTTAATGCCGCCTATGGCCTGTACCTGGCCGTGCTGGTTAATGGAGCCGGTGACAGCGAGGCTCTGCCGGATGGGAAGGTCTGCAATGGCGGACAGCAAGACGGTGATTTCTGCCACGGAGGCACTGTCCCCCTCGACGCCGCCATAGGATTGTTCAAACACCAGGCTCGCCGCAATTGGCAGCGGTCGATTTTTGGCAAAGCGGCTGGCAATAAACGCGGACAGGATCAGTACGGCCTTGGAGTGGATATTGCCGCCGAGTTTTACCTCCCGCTCGATATCCAACACCTTGCCACTGCCTAGTCGTGCCTGGGCAGTGATGCGGGTCGGTCCACCGAAGGCATACTCCCCCAGTTGATAGACGGACAGGCCATTGATTTGAGCCACTTTCACCCCGCTGGTATCCACCAGGTGGATATCCCTCAGAATACTTTCGTGCACCCTCTCTCTGAACTGATCCATACGTCTGATAGCGGCATCCACCGCCTGCTGAACATGGTCGGCGGAAATCCTGTCAGCCTTGGCGATACCTGCGTAATAGTCGCTCTCGCAGAGCAGGTCGGTCAGGCTGTTCAAATGCAGGGGCAGTTTTTCGGCGTCCTCAAGCATTCGCGAACCCTGTTCCACCACGCGGGCCACTGCCTCGGAATCCAGAGGCTTCAGTGATTTTCGATGTTGCAGGGCAGCAATCAGGCGGGCATAGCCAAGGGTGTTGTCATCGGTGCGTGGCAGATCCTCCGAGAGATCGGCGGGCACTTTAAACAGCAGGTTGAAGTCCGGGTCGTAGGCCTGCAACAGGTAATAAATCATGCGGTCGCCGAGCAGGATAACTTTCAACTCCAATGGCACCGGTTCGGGTTCCAGGGACTTGGTGCTGACCAGACTGAGCAATTGGTCGATGGATTCAATGCGTATTTCATGGGATTGCAAAGCCCGTTTCAGAGTGTCCCACGCGAAAGGGTTGGTCAGTACTTTGATGGCATCCAGCAGCAAGTAGCCGCCGTTGGCGCGGTGCAGTGCGCCGTTGCGGATCAGGGTGAAATCTGTAGTGAGTGTGCCGTACTGGGCTTCGTGTTCCACTCTGCCCATCAGGTTGTTAAGGGATGGATTGTCTTCGTAGATGATCGGTGGGCTGCAGGTGCCGCTGTTATCCACCAGCACATTGACCTTGTACATGGGGAATTCGTGAACCCTTGCCTTGAGGTCCTCCGGTACGCTGGCATGGCCTTCCTCTTCGCGGAAGGCATCGACATTTTCAATGACATCCTGTTTCACTTCGGCGAGAAAATTGAGCACCTCCGCATGTTCCCCGTAGTGAGTTTCAAGCTCGCGGAATATCTGGTTGACGGCATTCTGTACGATATTCTGGTTGAGCTTTTTCATACGCTCGCGGCCCTCTTTCATCCACATGGGCATTTTCAGGACCACCTGTTTAAGTTCTTCCTTGAGCTCGTTGATTTTGTCCTCAATGACTTTTTGTTCTGCCTCAGCGAGGGCTTCAAATTCCTCCGGCGTGATGATCTTGTCGTTGACCAGGGGAGCCAGGGTATAGCCGGTGGGGGTCTGCATCAGTGCGATGTTGCGCTCTTTGGCTTTATCCCGCAGGGCAGTAAACGCCTGTTGTTCCTTGTCGCTGTATTCCTCGGAAATTTCATTGAGACGGGATTTGTATTCGGCACTTTGGAAAACACCGGGTATGGTCACCAGCAGGTCTTCGACGCACTGTTCCATGTCTTTTTGCAGGCGCGATGCGATACCACAGGGCAGCTTCAACACCTTGGGCTGCTGGGGGGCACTGAAGTTGTTGACATAGCACCAGTCGTTGGGGCGCGGGCCATCGGCAACCTGCTGTTGCAGAAAATCCCGCAGCATTTCGTGTTTGCCCATGCCGGAGGAGCCCATCACGTAGATGTTGTAGCCCTCGTGGTGGATGCCCAGACCAAAACGCAGGGCCTCCATGGCGCGATCCTGGCCAAAATAATTATCCAGGTGTTCCAACTCAGTGGTGTCATGGAATGGCAGAGTGGCTGGATCACAGCGCCTATAGAGGTCATCAACAGCCAGTGAAAGTGGTAATTGTTTTGTTGTCACGGTCCGCTCGCTATAAGTACTGGGGCAAATGATCGCGAATTTCGTCAGGGGATGCTTTGACCAGCAACAGGTCATATTCCTCCTGGACTGTTTCTTTGGTTCCTTTGCTTAGATGCTTGTGAAGTGCTCCAAGCATGTGGGAAGGCGCAACCAGATAGAGTCGCTGAAACTGTTTCTGATCCCGGCTTTTTTCCAGTTGGGTACAGATTTCCCTGGCAAAGACATCTCGCTCCTGATCCTTGATGTCCTGTTTGTTTTCCATGCTATGGGAACCGGTACTACCTGTGCCACTGTGTTTTCCTGGCTGGTCGCTGACCAATTCTGAGATTTTGCTCCGGCCGGCGGTGTGCAGCATGTCTTTAAGTTCAACCAATGGCTCTTTCGAGCCTTCTGTTCTGAAGAGTCGTGCCTGGGTTGCATCTGCAACCAGCACCCAGATGATTCCTCTCATGAGTTACCCCTCCGCAAGATTGGTGACATTGGTATTTTGGTGAAAACCGCTCCCTCGCTTAAGAATAGTTACGATGAGCAATATTGGCACGTTGGGATAGCCGGTTTTTGATCCCGGTCAGTTGTATGGAGAGTTAGGGGGAGCTAGTGGGAGCTAAAGAGAGACTTCAGTGTTTAACCGGGCGCTTCTGCAATTTCCGTTGCAGGGTACGGCGGTGCATGCCGAGGCTGCGTGCCGTGGCGGAGATATTGCCATCCTGTTCAGCCAGTACCCGCTGGATATGTTCCCATTCGAGGCGCTCGATCGAGGGTGGTGTGTCGTTAATAGGTGCTTCAGGGTTTGGCGCCGAACTTTCCAACGCCGCGAGAATATCGTCTATGGAGGCGGGTTTGCACAGGTAGTTGGTGGCTCCCATTTTGATGGCTTCCACTGCAGTGGAAATGCTTGAATAACCAGTCAGGATCAGTACCTGAATGTCCGGATTGATGGCTTTGAGTTGGGGTAGCAGGTTGAGCCCTGATTCTGTCTCCAGCTTCAGGTCTACTATTGCCCGGGCGGGGTGAAATTCTCGGCATTGTGCGAGCGCTTCACTGGCGTTGTGGGCAGTGATGGTTTGATAGCCACGCCGCGCCAAAGCCCGAGCGAGGATACTGGCAAATGTGGCGTCATCGTCGACGATGAGCAGTTGAGGCGGCGTCACGATTCAGACCTCAATGGCAGGATCACCCGTGTGATGGTACCTCCCTCAGGACTCGGTTTGATGCTGACAGTGCCGCCGTAACGGTTTAGTGTCGCCTGGGTGAGGAAGAGGCCGAGTCCCATGCCGTCAGGCTTGCTGGATTGGAAGGGTTTACCCAGTTTTTCCTGCAGTTGCGGGGCGATACCCTGGCCAAAGTCGCGAATACAGAGCTCAACAGCCTGATCATCCCAACCCACTTCCACGTTCACTTGCTCCGGACTGACATCGGCGGCGTTGTTGAGCAGGCTGGTGAGGGATTGCGCGACAGTGGGATGGAAATGCGCCTGACGGTCCGCCAGGTTGTCCGCATAACGAATGTGAGCCTGAATACGTGGACGCATGACCTGCCAGCGTTCAAACAGTTTATCGAAATAGGCGCGCAGCGAGCCCTGTTCAAGGTTGTCGGCACCACCTTCTGCGGTGGCCACCAGTTGTTTCAGCGTAGTGCGGCACTGTTCCAGCTGTTGCTGCAGGATACTGAGGTCGCCGCCACTGGCGGATTGTTCGGCCACCATCTCGTCCACCAGAATCTTCATGGTATTAAGTGGCGTGCCAAGCTCGTGGGCGGTGCCCGCTGCCAAGGAACCGATGGCCAGAACCTGTTCGTCTCGCAACTGATCTTCCCGTTGTCGAGCCAGTTGCCCCTCCTGATAGCGCAGGGTATTGGCCATGCGTGTGACGAAGTAAGTGATCAAGACAGCGCTCACAGCAAAGTTGCACCACATGCCGAGAATGTGCAGGTTGTTGCTATCGCCGTGATGATGGCTGGGTGCCAGGGCCGGAATGGGCAGGTTGTTACGCAGCAGCCAGCTATAGGCCGCCAAAGACAGTAATGTCACGGTCCAGGTATAGCGGAGGGGCAAGGTGGTGGCCGCAATACTGATGGGCACCAGATAGTAGGACACGAAGGGATTTGAGGCCCCGCCACTAAAAAACAACAGTGCGGTAAAAAACGAAATATCCACCAGCAGGTGACAGAAAAATTCCAGTTCAGTGATAACAGGATAACGGAAGGTGCGCCACCAGGTAGTGGCAATCACCAGAGCATAGAGGGCAAGAATGGCGCCCAGTACCAACACTGGCAGGCCGATGTCCTGTACTTGACTGAAAAAAAGGAGGGCCAGTAATTGGCCCCCAAGAGCGATGTTTCGGATGATGCTAAGCTGGCGCAGATTGTGTCGCGCTGCCGAGTGCAGAGAAGTGTCGATTCTGGTCATGCCGCGATGTTAACAGATGTCCCTGTTACCAGTGCAGCGGCGCTAATACAGGAATGTCGCGCTTCACGTGCCGGTTCTCCTAAGGTATTGAGTGGCCAGCATCTTACTGATGAAGTGCGCTTTTGGGGATGTGACAAATTGTCGCACTTGCTGGCCCACGGCCATCAATGGCGGGGGCGTTGTAACAGATAGCGGAGCAGGGGAGCACAGAAGTAGCAGGTGACACCGTGCTGACCACTCTGCAACAGGGTTCAGTGTTCTGAATTGCCTGTAGTTTCCAGTCCCTGGCAATCAGTGGATTCTGCCTGTGCCTTGTTGCTGTGGAGGGATGACGGATACGACCGCACGGCGTAATCCATCCCGCCACTCATCGACATACGGCCAGCCGAGTTTTCCAGTGAGTTCGCGGGTCAGTCTCAGTCCCATTCCGAATCCTTGGTTATCGGCGGGGTCAGTAGTGTCGGTCTGGCTATTGATAATGGTGATTTCATTCTCAGTCTGGAGAATGGCAATTTCACCCTCCCATGTGTGCTGGAAGGCATTTCGGATCAGGTTGCCCAGTACTATACGCACTGGCTGTTCGGGTAATGTCTGGAGACAAGGGGCTGTTTCCACACGCAGGTTGATGTTCTTGCCCTGCAACAGATAAGCGTTCTCCTCTACCAGATCCGCCAACAGTTTACCCAGATCGAGTTCGGTGAGTGGCAGGCTATCGGGAATCCCATCGCGGCTCAACCACAGCAGGGTTTCGGTGAGGTGCTGCATGGTGGTCCCAGCGTGCTTGATGCGCTCGAAGGCGTTCTGTTCAGCGGGAGACAATGCCTGGCCGGGAAGGCCGCGGAGTTTGTCGATCAGTTCCACGTTATTGCGAACGACGCAGATGGGGGTGCGCAATTCATGGCTGGCATGGCGTAAAAAGTCGTGCTCCCGCGCCAGGGCCTGTTGTACGGAAGACAGACTGGTGCGTATCAAACTGGCCATGTCGTTGAGTTCCGGATAGTGGAAATCCGGTGGTGGCTGGTCAAGCTTTTCCGCATCCAGTGTGCGGGTCCACTGACTCAGCGCCCTGACCGGTTTTGATACCCGGCCCAGAGTTAGCCAGACTACTAAGCCTATGGCGAGGGCGCTCCCCAGACTGATCATCATTAAAGTTGAACGGCTTTCCCGTACGTTGCGTCTGACCAGTTCTGTCACCATGGTGCGGGACAACTGGCGGCTGACAAACAACCTGTTGTCTCCCTGCTGGAAAAGCATGACAAACGAGACCGTTTCTGGCGGTGACGACCATCCGGACTTCTTGAGCGCCTTGTAGAGTCGGCCTGCTTGCAGCGCCTCAGTCCCGAAGGTTTCGCGGATGGGAGTTGGCTGCTCTTGCCAGTGTCCTGTGATGTTCGTATCGCTGAGGCGGCGGAGCATTTCACGCTCACCTTCACTTTCGGCCTGGAAATATTTCAGGGCCGTCTGTTCCATCTGGCTGGCGATGATATTGTCCATGCCGCTGATGAAGTAATAGCCAGCCAGTTTCGAGTAGCCAATCACCAGGACCAGCCCGACGGCCAGGACAATAGTGGCGACAAACCAGCGCAGGCTAGTGCGACGTTTCATGTCCAGCCTCCCGGAGTGCAAACCCGAACCCCTGCACAGTGTGGATCAACGGCGAATCGAAACCGGCATCCACAGCCTTGCGTAAATTGAAAATGTGAACCTTGAGGCTATTGCTGTCAGGGATACTGTCTCCCCACAGGCTTTCCTCGAGAGCCTGGCGACTCAACGGCTCCGGAGAGGCCCGCAGCAGTTTTTCCAGTAGTCGCCAGTTGGTTGGGGAGAGGTGCAATATACGCCCGCCCCGTGACACGCTGTGGTCGGTAAGATTCATCTCGAGGTCGGCACAGCTTAGTCGTTTTACTTGGCCACTGCGGCGTCGTGCCAGAGCTCGGCAACGCACCACCAATTCGCTCAGTTCAAACGGTTTGACGAGGTAATCGTCGGTACCGGCCTGAAAGCCCTCCAGTTTGTCGTCCAGCCGATCCCGTGCAGTGAGCATTAAGACCGGCGTATCGATACCCTCGGTACGGATTTGTTGGCAGAGGCTCAATCCGTCCAGCTTCGGCAGGTTGATATCCAGTAGAATTACATCAAAGGGTTGCTGATGGATGAAATGCAGGCCAGACACACCATTGCTGGCGTGATCGCATCGAATTCCCTCAATGGACAGGTATTCGACGAGGGTTTCCGCCAGATCCAGGTCGTCTTCTATCAGTAGTACGTTCAGCATGGCGTGGCGGTATCTCCCCGATCCTTAAGCAATCCCTTGTACCAGAAGCGCTGCAGCAGTCCGTTGATATCGTGCTGGATGTGCAACAGGGTGGGGATCAGGATCAGTGTAATCACGGTAGCGAACATAATGCCATAGCCCAGTGACACTGCCGCCGGAATCAGAAATTGTGCCTGGCGGGAGGTTTCACCCAACAGGGGCATCAGCCCGGCGTAGGTCGTAAGTGAGGTCAGCAGCACAGCTCTCAGGCGACTGCGACAGGCGAGGCTTATCGCCTCATGGAGATGCTCGCTGTCCGGTTTCAGGTCGTTGAAACGTGACACCAGTAACAGGCTGTCATTTACCACCACACCACTCAGCGCAATGATGCCATTGAAGGACAGAATGCCCAGGGGCAGGTCGTTGAGCCAGTGTCCCAGCACTGCGCCCACCACACCAAAGGGAATAGCCGTCATGATCAGCACTGGCTGGATGTAGGAGCGCAAAGGCACGGCTAGCAGCATGTAGATAATCAGCATCGCCAGCAGGAACATCTGTTTCATGGAGTTCTGGGTTTCCGCCTGTTCCTCCGCCTCGCCGGCGAAATGAATGTCTAGGGTGGGAAACTGCCGTTTCAGTTCTGGTACCAGTTGGCTGCGCATGCGGGTCACCAGTTCAGTCGAAGACAACAGATCCTTGTCCACTTCGGCGGACAGGTACACTGCCCGTTTGCCGTCGATACGGGTGATCGAATCCCGGGTGAAACCGAAGCTGGTTTTCGCCACACTGGACAGGGGCACTACAGTGTCGTCCGGGGTGCGCACCCGTGCGTTCAGCACATCACCGGGATTGCGGCGCTCGTCTCCTGGATAGCGCACCTTCACTTCGATTTCATCGCGGCTGCGCTGGTAGCGCTGCACCACTTGACCATTGAATGCCTGTAATACCTGCGTGGCGAGCTGGTTGGTGCTCATGCCCAGGGCACGACCCTGTTCGGTGAGTACCAGGTTGAGCTGGGGTTGGCCGGGTTCCAGATTGTCCTGAATACCACTCACCGCCGGGATCTCTGCCAGATAGTCCTTTAGCCAGCTGCCGGCGGCGGTCAATATTTCGTCGTCGCTATCGCGCAGTTCGATACGTAAAGCGTCCACCATGCCGGGAGAGTTCTGGATACGGAGGGTAGTGGCGCCCTCCAACTCACCCACTTGTTGCTGCCAGCGGCGCGTGAAAGTATCGATATCGTAGGGGGGGGCGTCGTGCAACTCGACGGTTACCTGACCGGACTGGTCAGCCTCCGACAGCACCTGTAGGTTGGCGATACCGCTGTCAGCGTCTCCGGACAGTTCCTGGTCCACCAGGTAGGCGGCGGCTTCCATCCGGTTCAGATTGGCATGGGTCTGGCCGAAGCTGGCGTCATTGCGCATGGTCAGTTGCGCACGCACGGTGTCGCCTGGAATATGCGGAAAGAAGCTCAACCGCACCACGCCGGTGAACGGCATGGACATGACGCCGACAAACAGCGCAATA
>JBFICU010000041.1:0-8859 GCA_041581855.1 Porticoccus sp.
CAGCCATTTTCGCCACCGAACAGCAGGGCAATGGTGGGCAAACACATGGCAGCAGCAGCAGAACCGAAGTTACCCCAACCACCATAAATCCCTTCCGCCAGTCCCACTTGTTTGGCCGGAAACCACTCGCCAACCATGCGAATACCGATCACGAAGCCCGCGCCGACAAAGCCCAACAGGAACCTGAACAGCGCCAATTGCTCATAGCTATTGGCTGAAGCAAACAACAGGCAGATGCCGCCAGACAGGATCAGCAAACCGCTATAGACATGCCTGGGCCCGAACTTGTCCACCAAAATGCCGATCAATATTCGGGCTGGAATGGTCATCGCCACATTCAGAATCATCAGCGCCTTGACCTGTTGGGCCGAGAGATCAAAGGCTTCCTTGATCACCGCCAACATGGGGGCATGACTGAACCAGACAACAAAGCTTAAAAAGAAGGCAAACCACGTTATATGCAGTGTTTTGATCTTCGGGTCTTTCAAGTCCAGCAAATTAATTTTTGCCTGAGACATGGTATTTCTCCTCACGGGTACAGCGCCTGACAGAAATAACGCCAGCTCCGGGCCGGCACCGTGAATCTACCCAGAGGATCGCGAAATGCAGTTGATCCAAGTCATCGTTCATTTCGGGAAAATTGCCCGATATTTTTCCTAATACCACCAAGGGGGTAGCCATAGGATTCAAATAAATCTTTTTATAACAATCAGATACGAAAAAGATCAGTCTTCGCCTAAGCCAATCTGTCACAACGGGGTTTTTGGTGGTACCTCTTAAGAAAACAGCAACGACGACCTATCTTTGATGTATGTCAAGTTAAAGCAGGCTGGACAGCCCCAGTATTTGAGCTGTCATAATTTTTCGGTCACCCGGAGGCTTTGAGCCATGAAAACCATTTTTGCCGCTATCGACCTGAACTCAAATGTCGACAGTATCCTCGCCGCCGCATCAGATTTCGCCAGGCACTATGAGGCCGAACTGATACTGGCCACGGTTGAAACCGAGCTGCCAGGTTCAGAAGGCGCCGCTGAAGAAGAAGTGGAAGCGGATATACAAGCCGCCTATGGGGATGCCGTAGCACAACTGCAGGCAATGGCCAATGACCTGGTTAACCAGGGTGTTAACTGCCGGGCACTGATGCTGGAAGGAAAAGCCGTCGACCAACTGGTTCAAGCCGCTGACAAATTACATGCCGATCTGATCGTGATAGGCAACCACGGCCGAAGCCCTTTCTACGACACACTGCTTGGGGGAACCGCCCCGGGGGTCATTCATCGGGCGAAACAATACGTCTTACTGGTACCCGTTTCGGAATAGTTTTTCTAGCAAAGCAAGGCCGCCCTACCTCCTCCAACAGGGCTTTGACGTCCGGACTTGCACCGGACGTTTTTTATTCACGCAACCGGAGTCACGATGGAACTCGTTTGCCCCGCGGGCAGCCTGCCCGCCCTGAAAGCTGCCGTGGACAACGGCGCGGACGCTGTCTATATCGGTTTTCGGGACGCCACGAATGCCCGCCATTTCACCGGTCTTAACTTCAATGACAGCAAGGCACTCCAGGCCCTGGAGTACGCCCGACAGTGCGGTGTCAGGTTATTTGTTGCCATCAACACTTACCCGCAGCCGCACAATTGGTCGAGCTGGCAAACGGCGGTGGATCGTGCCGCCGACCTGGGTGCTGACGCCCTGATTGTCGCGGATATTGGCGTCCTGGATTACGCGAGGGAAAACCACCCACAACTCAACTTGCACTTGTCCGTACAAGGTTCGGCCACCAATGCGGCCGCGCTGGAGTTCTATCAAAGGCACTTCGACATTCAACGCGCCGTGTTGCCACGGGTATTGTCGCTGGCGCAAGTCCGGCAATTAGCCACCAACAGCCCTGTCGACCTGGAAGTGTTCGGTTTTGGCAGCCTCTGCATCATGGCGGAGGGACGCTGCCACCTGTCCTCCTATGTCACAGCGGAATCCCCCAACACCTGCGGTGCCTGCTCACCGGCCAGTGCAGTTCGCTGGCAGGAAACAACTGCGGGCAGAGAGTCGCGCCTCAACGGGGTACTGATTGATCGCTTCAAAACCGGTGAAAATGCCGGCTATCCCACCCTGTGCAAGGGTCGCTTTAAAGTGGAAAACCATATCTACCACGCACTGGAAGAACCCACCAGCCTCAATACATTGGCGCTGATACCCCAGCTCGCAGAGATCGGTATCAAGGCCATCAAGATTGAAGGACGGCAACGCAGTCCTGCGTATGTCACCCAGGTCGTTCGGGTGTGGCGGGAGGCTCTGGACCACTATCGGGCAGTCGGCGACCAGTTCAACCCAAAGGATGAATGGATAACATCGCTCGCAAAAGTCTCCGAGGGCAGTCAAACCACCCTGGGTGCCTATTCGCGCCCCTGGCAGTAAGGAGTCGCTGAGGATGAAATTGTCACTGGGCCCCATTCTCTATTACTGGCCGCGTCAACAAGTCAGTGATTTTTACCAGCAAATGCTCGATTCCCCCGCCGATATTATTTATCTCGGCGAAACGATCTGCCCGAAACGGCAGGAGCTGCGCCACTCAGACTGGCTGGAGCTCGCGGCAAATTTGCTCGAAAACGGTAAGGAAGTGGTGCTGTCTACATTGGCGCTGATTGAATCCCGCGCCGATCTGGCCATGCTGCGCAAACTCTGTGACCACAGCGGTTGTCTGATGGAAGCCAACGATATGGCCACAGTGGAATTACTCTCAGAAAGACGCCTGCCCTTTGTCGCAGGCTCCGCTATCAATATCTACAATGCCCGAAGTCTGCGTGTTCTGCACCGGGCGGGCCTGAAGCGTTGGGTGATGCCCGTGGAACTGAGTCGGGACACGCTGCACGGCATTCTCAAGGATGCTCGCAAAATGGGCTTCGCCGACCAGATTGAGACGGAAATTTTCAGTCATGGTCGACTGCCACTGGCCTACTCCGCGCGCTGTTTCACGGCACGCAGCCGCAATCTGCCCAAGGATGACTGCCAGCTGAGCTGCCTGGACTATCCGGATGGTATTCCCCTCAATACCCGTGAAAACCAATCCCTGTTCACCCTCAATGGTATTCAGACCCAGTCGGGTGACGTTCTCAACCTGTTACCCGCAATCAGTGAGATGGCCGAGATCGGCGTCGATATTCTGCGTGTCAGCCCCGCCAGTCAGGGAACCATCGACGTACTGAAACAATTTGATAAAGCGCGCAGGGGCGAGACTGAAACAGATTCCATTATTGCCAGAGAAAGCCATGACCAGGCATTTTGTAATGGCTATTGGTATGGCAAGGCAGGCATGGAATTAGAGTGAACCCTGCTTTACTGGATTCGTCACCAATAAGGCCCGAATGTTTATGTGATTGCTGTTTTTATTAAGCCCGACTTGCCAATGCTCCAGCGCCTGACAGAAGCGCCTTAACAGGGAACGGCAGCATGTCGCGCTCGATACTATCGAGTAGGTTTTTTATTCCCAAACTGAGTTCGGTATCACCTTCAAGACAGAGTTGACGTTGAAAGAACAGGGTATCCGGATCTTCACGGCCAGCGGCAAGCAGCACAAAGGACCGGGCTTTGCCGCTGATGACAGCGTCTGTGGCGCCACCCAACGGCGTGACCTGAAATTGTTGACCATCGAAGCCAATACACCAGCCAACTCCCATGTCTGACACATCGATTTCAATCGATTTTCCTGAGAGAAAGCTTAAATCCCCTTCGGCTATCGCATCCGCCAAAATATGTTCGAGTAGCTTTTTCAGCAATACCTGTTGGGGTGTAAAGGGCGCCCGTTTCAACAGCGGGAACAGTAGTGTTTCCCCCCGCTCAATCCATGGACTGTGATGCGTATCAGCAGGCTGCACGGACAATCTCCCGCTAGTTTTTATGATGCTCAACCGCCCACACAGCGGCTTCTACTCGCGAACGCAAACCCAGTTTCTTGAGCAGGTGTTTAACATGCACCTTGACGGTAGCTTCAACAATATCCAGTTCTCTACCGATCATTTTGTTGCTCAAGCCACCGGCAATCATACGAAGAATTTCTTTTTCTCGGCGGGTCAGGGCATCGTAACCGCTATCCTGCTCTCGGCGTGCATTGTCACGAAATGCCTTGGCCAGGGTTTCGGTCAATTCGTGGGACAACACCATTTTGCCAACACAGGCATCGCGAATCCTGCTCACCAGTTCTTCCGGGTCCATGTCCTTAAGCAGGTAGCCGTCTGCGCCCGCCTTGAAAGCGGCCACCATATCGTTGCTTTCATCGGAGACAGTGAACACCACGATGCGGCAATCAACCCCGGCCTCACGCATGGCGCGCAATGTTTCAATGCCGTCCATGCCTTTCATGCTGAGGTCGAGCAACACCAGATCGGGATGTAACTGCTGAACCAGTTCAATAGCATCCTTACCATTGCCCGCTTCGCCGATCACCTGCATGTCGTCTTCCAGTTCAACCAGCTGACGCACGCCCTTGCGCAGCATAGGGTGATCATCCACCAGGATTAACTTACTAACAGCATCATTCACGGCAATTCTCTTTTATGCGGTTATCTCGAATAACTTAGTCTAATCACGCCCTGCTGAATACTAATTGATCTGGCGCAGGTGAATAGTTGATCAATTTACTCAGGAAAATGCCTCCGGCACAAAACTGAGTACTACTTCCGTACCGCCCCCCTCGCCTGCGCGAATGTCCAGTGTGCCCTGGAGTAACGCCGCACGCTCCTGCATGGTAGAAAGTCCGTAGTGATACTCCTTCTGAGGATTCGCAGTAATCCCAATGCCATTGTCTATCACGCGGAATACTGCCGCGTTGTCAGCACCGCGCTCGCAGCGAAGCTCTATGCGATCGCCCTGAGAATGTTTCATCGCATTGGTCATGGCCTCGCGAATAATCTGTAACACATGGATATCCTCGTTGGGCGACAGCGGGCAGTGCCCAAGCCCGTAGGCCAAATGTACTTCCACACCTTCTCCCTGGCGGTCAAATTCCTCAACGGTGGCCTTCAATGCGTGGTAAAGACTCGGCGCGTCCAGCTTCAGGCGGAAGGTGGTCAACAGTTCCCGCAAGTGCCGGTACGCCGCATTCAACCCCTGTTGCAAATCCGTCAGGCCCTCGCGAATCTGCTCTTCCGGCGCTTCGCGATCAAACAGGCGCACCAGCCGCGCCACCTGCATTTTCATGTAAGAGAGGGACTGCGCCAGAGAATCGTGCAACTCCCGCGCGATGATGGAGCGCTCTTCAAACAGCATCAGCCGCCGATTCAATCCTTCGTGATATTGCAGTGCCATGGCCGATGCCAGGTGTTCTACCACCGCATCAATCAAGCGTATCTGCCAGGGCTCCAACTCAAGATTGCGTCCGGTGTTGACGTAGAGGAAACCGAATTTGTCATTGGAATCTTCAATGGGGAAGGACAACTCACCTTTCGTCTGGTGACCACTGTCGGGACGCATAAAGCAGTTCATGCAGTCGCGGATGAGACAGTCGTGCTGTTCCCCCGTCGGCAAAATCAGATCGTAGGTAGCAGCATTCGCCTCGTTGGTGAGGCAGAGCGAGAGCTGGGGAATACCGGTCAAGGATTTCAGATCGGTAATGATCTCGGTAAATATCTCGCGGCTGACAACACCTTCGGACAGGCGCTGGGTAGTGATATAAAGAAAATCCAACACCTGGTTGGAGCGTTTCAACAGCGCAGTTTTTTCATCCACCATATCTTCCAGCTTGCGATAGTGACGAGCCAGACTGCCAGACATGTCATTGAACGTGCTGCATAGCAAACCGATTTCGTTGACACCTTCGTAGTAGGTGCGATAGGAAAAGTCTCCCACACTGGTGTGCTCTGCTGCACGCACCAGATCCTTCAGAGGTCGCACCAGATTCTGGTCTGCGCGCATGACGATGAAAACCAGCACCAGAAAAGACAGGAAGATACTGAGCCCCTCATACATACCCAGCAGCTCAATTTTGTCCTCGGTGTTTTGCTGGATACTCAAAACCAGCCGGTCAATATCACTGACATGCTCTGTGACATGGGTTAAATAATCCTGGCTCGCTGCACTCAGCAGCTCTTTCGAAAGCGGCTGCCCCGACATGATCGACAGCAGTACCGGCACCATGCGGTTTTCCCAGTTATCCACCACCTGGTTGTAAGCGTGCTTGAGGCTTTCCTCACTGCTCTTCCCCGCCACCCGGGCAATGCTGGACTGATAGAGTTTTTCGGAAAACGTTCTGCGCTCTTCAGCCAGTGTCGCCGCCAGTCCAGCCGTATCCACCGAGCCATCAACAGACTGTTGTAACTGCACCGCAATGCGATAGGACTGCATGCGCATTGAACCAGCAATATTGATGGCTTCGGCATCGTCTTGCGTATTAAGGGTCACCAGCAGTGAGACCAGCATACTCGTCAATGCCAACAGTCCGATGACCACCACGGGTATCAAAACCTGGATCGCTATCGACTGGGAAAACCGCAATTTCCTACCGGCTAGAGTTGTTGCCATCGCCATTACCACCAAATACCCACATTTGAGGTAGCAAACCTACCTCGCCTCACAACCAGAACACAACGCATTGTTTTTTAATGTTTTTTGAGATTTTTTTCATTACCACCTAGGTGGTATTTCTTCTAATTCAGCTTCAATCAGCCCACCCAACTGGTTGATACAGGTCATGTTGCAGCGCACGCCCTGTTAATACATTCAGCCCATATTCTGGAGCAAATGAAAAGCCCATGACTGTCATTAACCAGCAAAAATGGTACGGCCTAGGAGTCTGCACAGCGGCA
This sequence comes from Porticoccus sp., assembly GCA_041581855.1. GTDB lineage: Bacteria > Pseudomonadota > Gammaproteobacteria > Pseudomonadales > Porticoccaceae > Porticoccus. The sequence goes on from JBFICU010000041.1 coordinate 6,795, forward strand.
TTCGCCGCCAATTTTGCAGCCTGGACGCTGTTTGCCATTCTCGGTGTGCAAATCAGGGCTGACCTCGGGCTCAGCGATACCGCGTTTGGTCTCTTGCTGGCTGCCCCCATTTTCACTGGCGCCATTGCCCGACTGGTCAGCGGCGTACTCGCTGAGCACTTTGGTGGTCGCATTGTGTTCTTCAGCCAATCATTGATTGTTGCGCTATCACTGTTCACCCTGCCCTACGCCAAAACCTTTGGACAGTTCCTGGCCTTTGGCCTGGTACTCGGTATTGCCGGCGGCACCTTCGCCACCGGTATCAGCTTTGTTTCAAGCTGGTTCGAGCGTTCGTTGCAGGGCACCGCCATGGGCATCTTCGGTGCAGGCAATGCTGGTGCTGCCATCACCAACCTCGCAGCCCCCGTCATTATCCTCAACTACGGCTGGCAGACAGTGCCATACGTCTACGGCACCGTATTGCTGGCCATCGCCATACTGTTCTGGTTCTTTAGCTGGCCACCCCCCGACAAAGGCCACCATCGCAGATCCCGGCAATCCTGGGCAGAGGAGATGCGCCCGCTGAGGGATTTGCGGGTGTGGCGCTTTGGCCTCTACTACTACTTTGTCTTTGGTGGATTCCTGGCACTGACCCTGTGGCTGCCTCAATACTATGTGGGCGAATACGGCCTCGATTTAAAAACCGCATCCTTTGTCACCCTACTGTTTACATTGCCAGCCGCCATCATTCGTGCGCTGGGGGGCTGGTTTGCCGACAACTTCGGCGCCCGCCGCATCAACTGGTCAGTATTCTGGGTCTGCCTGGTATGCCTGTTCTTCCTCTCTTATCCACCCACCACCATGACCATCCACGGCATCGGGCGCGATCTGTTTCTGGATATTCGCATCAACCTCTGGGTATTTGTGCTGCTGACCTTTGTGATGGGCCTGGCCATGGGCTTCGGCAAAGCCAGCATCTACCGAATCATTTATGACTACTACCCGGACAATGTCGGCGTGGTGGGCGGCGCTGTCGCTGCCATCGGCGCCCTTGGGGGTTGCTCACTGCCCATTCTGTTTGGGCTGGCTGCCGACCTCACCGGCATCCGCAGCTCCTGTTTCATGTTGCTTTACGGCGTACTCGCCGCCTGCATGGTGTTGATGTTTTACGCCATCAAACTGGATGAGTTCAGGCACCGGCTGAACCAGGCAAAAGCCGACGATTTTTTAACGTTATAAGAATGTAACCACGAGGAGAGCCGCTATGGCCGATCTACAAAAATGGGATGTCGAGGATCCGCAGTTCTGGGACTCCGAGGGCAAAAAAATTGCCTCCCGAAATCTTTGGATTTCCATTCCCAGCCTGCTGTGCGGTTTTGCCGTATGGCTGTATTGGGGGATTATCACTGTACAGATGCTGAACCTTGGCTTTCCCTTTGCCAAATCCGAACTGTTCACCCTAAGTGCTATCGCCGGTCTGACCGGAGCCACCCTGCGAATACCGAGTAGCTTCTTTATCCGCTTGTGCGGCGGTCGCAATACCATCTTTTTCACCACGGCATTATTGATGATACCCGCCTTTGGCACCGGCATCGCCCTGCAAGACAAGGACACCCCGCTGTGGGTGTTCCAGGCGCTGGCTCTGCTGTCCGGTTTTGGCGGCGGCAACTTTGCCTCATCCATGTCCAATATCAGCTTCTTCTTCCCCAAGAAGCAGCAGGGCCTGGCACTGGGACTGAATGCCGGACTGGGTAACTTCGGCGTCACCACCATGCAGATACTGATTCCGCTGGTAATGACCTTTGGCCTGTTCGGCGGAGACCCGATGATTCTGGAAAACACTTCCGGAACGCTGATCGGCAAGATTCCCGCCGGCAGTGAAACCTGGATCCAGAACGCCGGTTATATCTGGCTGGTACTGTTGATTCCCCTGGCCTTCGCCGGTTGGTTCGGCATGAACAACATCCGCTCCCAGGAAGTATCACCAGACCTCCCCAACCCTGTCGCCAGCTTCGGCATGATTACGGGCATGTTGCTGATCGGTTTCATCACCGCCGCGGTAGGCCTCTGGTTATTGCTGCCGCAA
>JBFICU010000042.1:0-8850 GCA_041581855.1 Porticoccus sp.
ATTGAGTGGCGTTCTCCACACACTCAGCAATCGTGGCAATACCCATGATATGCCCCAGGTGATTGATGGTGCTGACCATGGAGTAATCGACTTCATTCAGCTCCATGTTGCGGATAAAACTGCCATCAATTTTCAGGTAATCCACCGGCAGTTCTTTCAAGTATCCCAGGGATGACAGACCACTGCCAAAATCATCCAGAGAGAAGTAACAGCCCAAGTCCTTGAGCGCATGAATCAGATCCATGGCCCGATCAAAGTGCCTGATAGCTGCCGTCTCAGTGACTTCGAACTGCAACCGAGAGGGGCTCACTCCGGTACTCTGGAATTTACCAATAATAAAGTCTTTCAAGCCTTCATCACTGATCGTATTGCCAGAAAGGTTAACGGCAAAGCGCTGCTCCTTATCCTTGTTCTGCTGCAGGTGATCAAAGATGTGGTTTAGCACCCAGCGATCAATGTCTTCCACCAGCCCATAGTGTTCGGCCACCGGGATAAATTTGCCCGGCGGCACAATGTTGCCCTCACGATCCACCATCCGCACCAACACTTCATAATGGCGCACCTTGGAAGCCCTGCTCTCAAGCACCGGTACGATTGGCTGACAGTAGAGAACAAAGCGGTCTTCTTCCAGCGCCTCGGTGATAATCGGAATCCATTGGGCAATGCTCTGGCGCTGGCTGACTTCGACAGTTCGATAATTAAAGTTGATTCGGTTGCGCCCCGATTCCTTGGCGGTGGCGCAGGAGGTGCCCGCCGCCACCAGCACATCGATTTCCGAGGTGGTGCTGCGATCAATCACCTTGGCGCCAATGCTTGCACCGACCTTCAAACGGCGCTCACCCCAGGGAAAGCTGAATTCCTTGATCTGCCACAACAGTTGTTCCGCCACCTCACGGCTTTCCTCCACCGTGCGCTCGTTGAGCAGCAAGGCAAATTCGTCATTGCCAATGCGAGCTACCACATCCCTCGGCTCTGCCTGCTTTTCCAGCAGCCGGGCAAACTGGCATAGCAGCTCATCACCCGCATTGTGGCCGCATGTGTCATTGATCACTGAGAAGTTATAGAGGTCGATGTACAACAGGGTATGGGTAGTCTCATCGGAATGGGCGGCATCGATGGATTTCAGAATTTCATTTTCCAGACAACGCCGGTTAGCCAACTGCGTCAGCGGATCGTGGGTCGCCTGCCAGGTGAGCCGTGTGGAGACCCGCCGCGCCTCGCTGATGGAGCGGAATACCAGCACCGTTCCAGTAATCTCATTTACCCGGTTGCGCAATGGAGTCGCCGTGACCACCACCTGCATTGGCTGCTGACCGGGCACTTTCAACTGAGTGTTTTCCGGAGCGGAAATGGCCTTACCCCTGGCCAATGCTGCCAGACATGGTGATTCCACCTGCTGGCCACTTTCGTTGATCAGCACCATTAACTCATCGACATAACGGTTTGGTTGCGAGTCATTAATACCAAGTAATTCCATGCCAATGGGGTTGAGATGTTCCACCAAGCCGTGGCGGTCAGTCAGCAAAATGCCGTCGACCACTTGGCTGAAGACTGTGCTAATCAGCTTGCGTTGGTGAAACAAGGCTTCCAGGTTGGCCGACTCCAGAGTGACATCTTGAAGCAACACTACCCAGCCATCCCGCTTCGCTGCCGACGGAAAACAATTTGCTCGCAGACTGAGGCTCTCGCCATTGACTGTCGCCCCCTCAAGCACAAATGCCGCATCACCGTCAGCCGAGCCTTCCAACGCTGCTTTAATGTCGCCGCCGTCCTCGGCATTGATTCCAGGCAGAAGCACCCGCAACGGACGGCTCTTCAGTTGATCAAGACTAAAGCCAAACAGGGTTTGCAGGGGCTCATTAGCATCGGTTATCAGATGCTGACTATCCAGCACCAACATCGGCAAACGGGCTGTTTCCAGATAGACCGGACAACGGCTCACATCCAGCTGACCCGATGCTGGCTCACGACGGGGCGGCTGACTGACAAGGGCATTAAAAGGCGCTTCATCCACCTGCACCATACAACAGGTACCGATGTCGGGCAGCTCCAGGGGAGTGAACTGCAGCCGGTGTAACGGCATCTGGCGCGGGCCGGCAGCCATGACAATTTCGACACTATCCAGATGATCAGGGTTGCGCTGCTGATCCCAGCTGGTGACTCGCCCTTGATAGAGTGCGTTGTCAACGGCGTCAGCAAAGGGGGTGCCGACTAGGCTGGGAAATAAACCGTCAAAAGTGCGATCGGCCACATCCTGAGCGGGCATGCCCGTCCAGTCCGCCAGCCACTGGTTCCAGAATCGAACCCTCAGCCGCTCATCCAGCAGCATCACGCCCAGGTCCTGATGCTCCAGCAATGCCATTGCCAGATCATAATTCGCGGCAGGTGCCAATTTTACCCGGGCAGGAATATCCGTATTCATGGTCTTCGCGACTCCTTTATTCCCTTTTCTGACACCGGCAACATCTTATTTCCCCAGCAGGGCTAGCCTTGGGCCAGCAGCTCTCTTAAATCGATAATTGCGGCGTTGGCACGACTGATATAGGAAGCCATAACCAGCGAATGATTGGCCAGCAGACCAAAACCACTGCCATTGAGAATCAAAGGGCTGTATACAGCCTCCTGCGTAGCCTCCAGCTCACGAATGATCTGCTGCAGGCTGACCCGAGCATTTTTCTTACGCAGCACATCATCAAAATCGACTTCGATAGCCTTCAGCAAGTGAACCAGTGCCCAGGTACTGCCGCGAGCCTCGTAAAAAACGTCATCAATTTCCAACCAGGGTGTTTTAACTTCCCGCTCCCCCGGAGTGCTGGTGGACTGCTGGCTAGCCACATCGCCAGCCAAGTCAGTATTAATACGGCGCTGCCCGACACTGGCGCTGAGCCGCTGAGACAGGCTGCCCAGACGGGTTTCCACGGTGCCCAGCCAATAGCGCAGATTATCCGCGCGAGCATAGAACTGGGCATCGAACTCATCATCATCTGTCAGGCGTTTCAGATACCCTTCCAGATAATGCACACCTTCCCGGTATTCCGACTCGGACGCCGGAACAAGCCAGCTATTGTGATCGAAGTTAAAGCGCGACTCGGCCAAGGCCAGATCGCCATCTTCTGTGGACTGAGACATGGAGCGGCTGAACGCCTCGCGCAAAGCCTTGCTGAAGTCACGGACTTGAATCAGCACGCCATACTCCCAGTTCGGGACGTTATCGAGCCAGATTCCTGGGGGGGCGACATCATTACTCAGGTAACCACCGCGCTTCTCCAGCAATGTATCCATAATGCCGATCAGTGCAGCAGTAGACGTACCGCCCACAACCTGTCGGGCAGCTTTCAGCTGTGCATTTTCAGTGACATCGAACGTTGCCGGCTCATCATCCCAATACCATCCCAGCAATAGCACGCCCACCAGATAAACCAGCGCCAGGCTCACACCCGCGCGAATCCAGAGAGGATTGTTTGGTCCAGTGTAATCTTCTGACAATGCTTCACTGACATCAGAGGCCTTACGCGTCAACTTGCTTACCCAACGTGGCATTTTCATCCGGTTCCACCCTCCGCCAGTACGCTACGCACCGGCACACTGAGTTCGATTTTTTCACAATCCTCAAACAGCAGCGTGATACTGGTCTCCTCACCGTCTTTTAAGTTCGTCTTTAACCCAAACAGCATCAGGTGATACCCGCCAGGCTGTAAACTGACATTCTGTCCTGCTGGAATGGTCAGCACATCAACCGGACGCATCGACATCATGCCCCCATGATGGCTGTGTTCATGGACCTCGGCGCTGCTCGCCAGGGGAGATGATGCCCCCACCAGGTGGCAGTCTTTGTCGAGGCCGTTGGATAACGTCATGAAGGCAGCGGTCACAGTCTGGCCCGGCGGCAGGCCACGGATATAAGCATCGCTGACGACAAACTCTCCCGCCATCAACGGCGCGGAAAACATTGCTAACCATGCAATCAGTATATTTCTGCTCATCAAACTCGCTTCTCTCGTCGACACCCGGCAGACTATAGCATTGCCACCCCCACCGGAAAATGGCTGTCGCGCCTTGTCGATACGCTCCGTACAATAGTGAACCAATGAATAACATTACTGCTCCAACCAGAACACTGTGACTCAATGAGAACCTCCATGCACCATCGATTGGCCCGCACTCTGCTGATATGCCTGCTTTTTGTCAGTACGCTGGTCAGTGCGGACGATCTCTTCGAGCGCTCTCCCGGTAACAGCCTGCTAGCAACTTCCGCGACATTTCTGCCAGTGGAGGACGCCTACCAGCTTTCGGCCAATTACAATGGCGACACATTAATACTGGACTGGCAAATTGCCCCCGGCTATTACCTCTACCAGCATCGCTTCAAAATTCTCGACACAGATCACAAACCGCTGCCACAACTACTGCAATTTTCCCCGGGCAAGGTGATCTATGACGAGTATTACGAGAAAGAACTCACCGTCTATTATCAGTCCACCAGGGTCACCGCCCCCCTTGAGGTCGCTCCCGACACGCTCATAATAGAATCACAGGGCTGCGCCGATGCCGGTCTCTGCTATCCTCCGCGACGTCAGCGTTTGACCATCGACCACAGCAGCGGCGGGGTAACCGTTAGCGAGCTGACAGAGCTGGAGCCTGCGACATCAGCAGCCCCGCCTCCAGCGCCCACCAACCTGCCACTGATGCTCTTGTTTGCGATGCTGGGCGGCATGATTCTCAATCTGATGCCCTGCGTTTTTCCGGTATTGTCGATCAAGGCGATGAGCCTAACCAAGGCCCACATCAGCCCCCACGGCAAACACCTACACGGCCTTGCCTACACCCTAGGTATCGTATTCAGTTTTATGGCCATCGCTGGCTTACTCATCACCCTGCGCCGTGCCGGCGAGGCGGTGGGATGGGGCTTTCAATTACAGTCCCCGGTATTTGTGGGGCTGCTGGTATACCTCTTTGTCCTGATGGGACTGAGCTTTTCAGGACTACTGACCATCGGCACTCGGCTAATGAACCTCGGCCAGACCACAACCCAGGGTCATAGCCTCACGGCTTCGTTTATGACCGGCCTGCTGGCAACCCTGGTTGCCAGCCCCTGCACGGCGCCGTTCATGGGCAGCGCTCTGGGTTTTGCACTGGCGCAAGCCAGTTGGGTGGCCATGGCAATCTTTATCTTTTTAGGACTGGGTATGGCGCTACCCTTATTAGCATTGTCCTGGTGGCCGGGGCTGACCCGACTGCTACCCCGACCCGGCCCCTGGATGGAACAGTTCAAGGCCTTTCTCGCCTTTCCTCTCTACCTCAGCGCTGTCTGGCTACTATGGGTATTGGGGCGCCAAGCGGGCAGCGACACGGTCGCTGCCGTAGCCGCAGGCATCGTGCTGATTCTGTTTGCCCTGTGGTTGGTTGGCGTCCGCAAAAACCCGCTGACCCGTGTAATTGCCGCCCTATGCGTACTGGCCGCACTGGTGTTGCCCTGGCAGACACACCACAATGGCGAGCCAGTTCATCACCCGTGGGAACCCTATACCGAGCAGCGACTGGAGCAGTTGTTGTCGCAAGGAGCGCCGGTGTTTGTCAATCTCACTGCGGATTGGTGTATCACCTGCCTCGCCAATGAAAAACTGGCCTTAAGCTCATCAAGCTTGTTGGCCACTTTTCAGGCCCAGGGCATCACCTATTTGAAAGGCGACTGGACTAACTACAACCCTGAGATCACCCGCCTGCTCAATCGTCACCACCGCTCAGGCGTCCCGCTTTATCTGTTTTACCCGACCAACACTCGCAATCCCGTCATCCTGCCGCAGCTGCTTACCGAAAACATTGTCATCAAGGCAATTTCTACGCAAAATCCTGCTCAATAATGCACTTTTCGCCGAAGTTGCTTAAGTTGGCTCAATTTTGCGTGGAATGTCCTTCGAAAATGCAGCAAAACCCCTCCCCGAACACAATCAGCCCTTGGGAACAAACTACAACTTGCGAAACTTTTAGCGAAAAATGTAAGAAAACGAGGCTAAAATCAGCAAAAGACAAAAAATTGGACAGTTTTAGCATTTTGTAGCAGACTTCCCGCAAACCACCGGTCTGAAGATAGCCCGGCACTTCCTACGAACACTCGACTTGGGGGACACTATGGCAACCATACTGGTACTCAACGGCCCCAACCTGAATCTGCTCGGCACACGAGAGCCGACCTTATACGGCAGTGAAACCCTGCAAGACATCCAGCAGCGTCTGACGGATCAGTGCATCCAGCAGGGGCACCATCTGCTGGCATTACAGAGCAATGCCGAGTACGAGCTAGTGGAGCGCATTCATGATGCCAAAAAGGAAGGGGTAAATTTTATTATCTTCAATCCGGCAGCCTTCACACACACCAGCATCGCTCTGCGCGATGCCCTACTCGCGGTCGAGATCCCCTTTATTGAAGTGCACCTGTCCAACGTTCACGCCCGGGAGCCTTTCCGCAGCAAATCCTACTTCTCCGATGTTGCCAGAGGCGTTATTTGCGGCCTCGGCAGCCTGGGATATGAACTGGCACTGCAAGCAGCCTTACAACAACTCGACACACAATCCTGATCTGACCATTTGGAGCAACCACAGATGGATATCCGCAAAATCAAAAAACTGATCGAACTACTCGAAGAATCCGATATTGGTGAAATTGAGATCAAGGAAGGGGAGGAGTCCGTCCGCATCAGCCGCAATAGCCCCGCACCGGTCATGATGCACGCCCCGATGGCTCCAGTAGCGTCTGCTGCTCCAGCCGCACCCGCCGCTGCAGTGCATGTGGCGGCAGAAGCTCCCGCCACTGTCGAGCAGGAAGGGCATGCCATCAAATCGCCGATGGTAGGCACTTTCTACCGATCGCCCTCACCAGAATCCAAGTCCTTTATTGAGGTAGGGCAACAGGTCAAAGTTGGCGACGTACTGTGCATTGTCGAAGCAATGAAAATGATGAACCAGATTGAGGCCGACAAGGCCGGCACCGTAGGTGCCATTCTGGTAGCCGACGGCGAACCCGTTGAATTTGATCAACCGATGATCATGATTATCTAAGGCGCAGGCCGGAGGAATATCAGCAATGCTGGAAAAAGTACTCATCGCCAACCGCGGCGAAATCGCGCTGCGGATTTTGCGAGCCTGCAAGGAACTCGGCATCAAAACCGTAGCCGCCCATTCCAAGGCCGACGCCAACCTCAAACATGTGTTGCTGGCGGATGAAACCGTCTGCATTGGCCCAAATCCATCTTCACAAAGCTATCTGAATGTGCCCGCCATCATCAGCGCGATGGAAATCACCAATGCACAGGCTGTTCACCCAGGTTACGGTTTTCTCGCAGAAAATGCCGATTTTGCCGAACAGGTTGAAAAGAGCGGCTTTATCTTTATCGGCCCAACTGCCGAAGTGATCCGCATGATGGGCGACAAGGTTGCCGCCATTGATGCCATGCGCAAAGCAGGTGTACCTACGGTACCAGGCTCCAATGGTCCACTTAACGACGACGAAGATCGCAGTCGTGAATTTGGCCGACAAATCGGCTATCCGGTAATCATCAAAGCCGCCGCTGGCGGCGGCGGTCGCGGCATGCGTGTTGTCCGCGAGGAAGAAGAGCTCCTCAAGGCGATCCAGATCACTCGATCAGAGGCTAAATCAGCCTTTGGTGACGATACCGTCTACATGGAGAAATACCTGGAAAATCCACGCCATGTGGAAGTCCAGGTACTGGCGGACGGGCAAGGACATGCCATTCATCTAGGTGATCGCGACTGTTCTCTGCAGCGTCGTCACCAGAAAGTACTCGAAGAAGCGCCGGCCCCAGGCATCCCCAAAGAGGCTCGCCAGGAAGTACTGAACGCCTGCGTCAAAGCCTGTGTTGAAATCGGCTACCGCGGCGCTGGCACGTTTGAATTTCTCTACGAAGATGGCCGTTTTTTCTTCATTGAAATGAACACCCGCGTCCAGGTCGAACACCCCGTCACAGAAATGATTACCGGTGTCGATATTGTTAAGCAGCAGTTGTTGATCGCCAGCGGCGAAAAGCTGAGCTTGCGCCAGGAGGACATCATCTTCCGCGGCCACTCCTTTGAATGCCGGATCAATGCTGAGGATCCTAAAACCTTTATGCCCAGCCCGGGCAAAATCACTGCTTACCATGCACCCGGCGGCAATGGCGTCAGGGTCGACTCGCATATCTATGCAGGTTACACGGTGCCGCCCTACTACGATTCCCTGGTAGGCAAAATCATTACCTATGGACAAACCCGGGATGCGGCATTGTCGCGTATGGCCAACGCCCTCGACGAGCTGCATATTGAAGGCATCAAGACCAATATCACCCTGCAAAGGGAGCTGGTATGCGACCCCGAATTCCGCAAGGGTGGTGTCAACATTCACTATCTGGAAAAGAAACTGGCGCTTTAACACGACCCGTTCCAGCCTGGAAAAGCCCCGACATAACGGGGCTTTTTTATCCCCGGAGATCCTATGCCCTGGTTGCAACTGAGCATTAACAGTACCCGCCAAACCGCAGAGGCTATCGAAGATGCCCTGCTTGATGCAGGGGCGGCTTCTGTCACCTTTGAAGATAATGCGGACGAACCCATTCTCGAACCCGCACTGGGCGAAACACCGCTGTGGCAACAGACAAAAGTCACCGGATTATTCGATGCCGCAACTGATACAGCAGCAGTGATAGCCTTTCTCGAGCAGCAACTGGAACAACCCCATATCGACCACCGCTGGTCGCCCCTGGAAGACCGTGACTGGGAGCGCGAATGGATGAAGCATTACCAGCCGATCCAGTGCGGCGACCGACTGTGGATCTGCCCCAGCTGGATAGCTCCACCGCG
>JBFICU010000043.1:0-8830 GCA_041581855.1 Porticoccus sp.
GTTGAAGCGCTTTGTCGAGCAGCGCTATCGGCCATTTCTGGAGAAGTCATTGCGGCACAGCGGCGTCACCATGGCATCCTTTTTGGCGGTGTTAATTGTAGTGCTGGGCTTTTTCTTTACAGGCTGGCTACGCGTGGCATTTTTTCCTGTGGTGGAGGGAGAATATCTTCGCGCTACGGTTGAATTACCGGAGGGTGTTGGCTTCAACCGCTCCCTGGCGATCATGGACCAGATTGAACAGGGTGTTGTCGCACTGAAAGAAGAGCCATTACTGATAGCGGAAGACGGTACCTCGATACTACGCAACCACTTTGCCGAAAGCCGGGAGAATAGGGTTTCTGTGGTGCTGGAGCTGGCGAGTAATGAGACCCGCTCGGTGTCTTCCCGTGAGGTGGCCGAGTTGTGGCGTAAGCACATTGGTCCGGTCGAGAATGTGGAGGAGTTCGAAGTTGAGTTTACGTTGATGGGGAGGCCAAAGGACATCAATCTACTGCTGAAAGGCCGGGATATGGATGAACTCAGGGCGGCTTCATCAGAAATTGAAGCGGCTATGCTCAGTTACCCCGGTGTCTTTAATGTTTCCAGCTCTCTGCGTACAGCCAGAAAGGAAATTGAAATCAGCTTGCATGACAATGCTGATACCCTGGGCATCGGTCTCAGCGATATTGCCGGTCAATTGCGCAATGCATTCTATGGTGCAGAGGCCCAGCGGATTCCCCGAGAAAAAGAAGATGTGAAGGTGATGGTGCGTTACCCGGAAGAAGAGCGGGCTAAGGCCTCTTCCCTGGACGAATTGCGCATCCGGACAGAAGACGGTCGGGAGTTGCCCTTCAACGCGGTGGCGGAGGCTGAATTCGTGCCGGGTTATACCGAGATCAAGCGTCGAGATCGAATGCGCATGGTGGAGATTGAGGGGGAGCTGGCACGGGGGGCTTCTTCCGCTAATGAGGTGGTAGGAGCCTTGTTTGGAAATCAGTGGCCAGAACTGTTGGTAAGATACCCGGGCCTCAGCCTGGAAGTGGCGGGTGCTCAGAAGGACCAGCAGGAATTCGAGACAGGCTTTCTGCAAATGATGCTGTTGGCACTGTTGGCGATATATGCCTTTCTGGCGGTAGAGTTCCGCTCCTACTGGCAGCCGGTGATTATTCTCAGCGCCGTACCGTTTGGTATCGCGGGTGCCATTTTGGGCCACATGCTGTTTGGTAAGGAAATTAGTATGCCCTCCATGATGGGGGTGCTGGCGGCGGCAGGGGTGGTAGTGAATGACAACCTGGTACTGATTGATCGGATTAATCAGCTTAGAAAAGAGGGGTGGCGTGCGGTGGACGCTGTGGTGCAGGGTGCCAGGGACCGTTTCCGCCCCATTGTGTTGACTTCGTTGACGACATTTTTTGGGCTCATGCCAATTTTATTTGAGCGCAGTGCTCAGGCGCAGTTTCTTATCCCGATGGTGATTTCGCTGGCGTTTGGTGTACTGCTGGCCACCTTTGTGACGCTGCTATTGGTGCCAGCAATTTATGTGTTCGGAGAGCGCGTTCGAGGTGAAGACTCGCAGTCAGAAGCCCCGATTGCGCAACAGGCAGAATCCTAGGAGACCAGTTTTGGGTATCAATCCAATCATTACCACCACCGATCTGGCGTTAATTATTCAGCTGGCGGTCGCTCCCGTTTTTTTGTTGGCGGGCATCGCCGGTTTTCTCAATGTCATGTCCGGACGGTTGGGGCGCATTGTTGATAGGGCAAGAGTCGTTGGTTTACGTGAACTGCGTCTTTCTGATCCTGAGCAAAAAACCATTTGCCAACTGGAGCTGAAAATTCTCTGGCGGCGGGCCAAGATTACCAACTGGTCCATCGGCCTTTGTACGGCGGCAGCGCTACTGGTGTGTGTGCTGATTGTCAGCCTGTTTGTGGGTGGTTTTTGGAAACTCCACATCGGCATATTGATTATCGGTTTCTTTGTGCTGGCGCTGCTGTTCCTCATCGTTGCGCTGATGCTGTTTCTTAAGGAAGTTCAGCTGGCCACGCGTACCCTCCGTATTGCGCGTGAATTTTCAGTGGAAGATTTCAATATCAGCTAGGCCGCGGGCGCTACAGCCTACAGCCAAGCCATAAAAAAGGCCGACAGTTTTGTCGGCCTTTTTTTACGACTGATGCTTCCCTGTGTCAGGGGCGGGCAATGCCGTATTTTTTCAATTTGATATAAAGGGTGCTTTTTGCAATGTTCAGCTGTTTGGCCACCTGTGTCAGATTGCCGCCCTGCTCCCGAATAGCTCGGTTGATAACCTCTTTCTCAGCGAGATCCAGGGGGTTGGCATCATCATCTTCCTGTGTGTCCATCTGGGCGGCCAGAAAGTCCTTCGGTAGGTCTTCTGGACCCAGCTCTTCCCTATCGGAGAGGAAGAAAGCGGCCGTGATCAAATTGCCGAGTTCCCGGATGTTGCCTGGCCAGCTGTGACGCTCCAGCATATCCAGCAAGGGCTTGCTGAGTCGCTTCTGATCGCCGGAATGCTGCTCCAGCAGGTGTGCAAAAATGTTTTGTGCCAGCAGTGACACGTCGCCCTTGCGTTCGCGCAGCGGCGGTATAGTCAGTGTCATGGAAGAGATGCGGTAGTAGAGGTCCATGCGGAAGCGACCTTCAGCAACCTCCTGCGCCAGATCCCGGTTGGTGGCGGCAATAAGCCGGAAATTGACTTTGCGTGGTCTGGCTTCACCAACCCGGCAGATCTCCGACTCTTGCAGCACCCGCAGGAACATGGGTTGCAAGTCCAGCGGCATTTCACCGATTTCATCCAGGAACAGGGTGCCGCCATTGGCAGCTTCAATCTTGCCGATCATGCCGCCCCGTCGTGCGCCGGTGAAAGCACCTTCCACATGGCCGAACAATTCGCCGGCCAGCAGGTCACGGGAAAGGCCGCCACAGTTCAAGGCGACAAACTCCCCACTGTGCGAAGGCCCTTCTTCATGCATGGCCTTGGCAAACATTTCCTTACCAACACCGGTTTCACCCTGAAGCAATACTTGTATCGGTGCTTTGGCAATGCGTTTTGCTTGCTGTACAGCCTTTAGGAACGGGGGGCTTTGTCCAACCAGGCGGAAAAAACCGGTGGATTTGGAGGGGGGTGGAATATTCGCCACGGGGTTGACAGCTCTCTGTGACTGACGTGCGGGAAGGGGAATGATCGCCAGAAAGCCGATCTGCTCCCCCTGATGCATGACCGGCTCCACCCAATTTTGATCAATTTGGTTCAATGCGCGGTCTGCTTCAGGTGTAAAGACACCTTCGCTGTTCAGGGTCAGGATGGGGTTATACGGAGTGAGGTTGATCTTGATGCCCCTCGCCGCTAACACCTTGTCTGCCATGGTATTAGCCCTAACCAGCTTACCTTCCATATCGAACAGTAATACTCCGTCGCTGCCCGAAGATGTGAAGTGGTCAATGGTTGCGCCCAGCAAAAGGTCGCGCTGTGCCAGCTTGAGTTGGGCGAACTGGCCTTCAATTCTGCGAGCGCCTGAAATGGCCAAGGCCAGACAGTAATCATGCAGGGTATTTTTAAGGCCTGATATATTGAGTGCGCCCAGTAGTCGTTTTTCGAACGGGTCTCGAATCACCGCCGCTGAACAGGTCCAGCGACTGATGTTTTCACAGAAGTGTTCAAAAGCGTGTACCTGCACTGGTGCACCGATGTTAAGGGCAGTGCCGATGGCATTGGTGCCGGCAGCCTGTTCATTCCAGTTGGCGCCGGGAATCAAACTGAAGTTGCGGGCCAGCTCAAGTGTTGCGGGATCACCTTCGTAGTCGAGGATCATGCCCGATGGCGTTACCAGGTGCATGATGGTCGCCGATTCAGCCAAAAGCTCCTTGGCTTCACGCATGATGACTTCGGAGGCAGAGATGAGCTCCTTGTGCTGGCGACGAATACCCATTAGTTCATCCGTACCCAGTTCCTGGGTACGCTTGGCCACAAGGGGGTCTACATGGCTGGACATGCAGCGCTGCCACGATGCCGTAATAACAGAGCGCACCGTGTTGTCAGGAAGGTTTCCATCGGTTAGCAGTTTTTCACGGGCCGAAGCTATACGCGTCGGGTGCGAAACGGCAGCCGATCCCTTCAGGGAGGATTCGTAACTCATGACTCTCTCACTCACCGGCTTTCTTTATAATTATCACATTCTAATTATAGGGTAGGGCTGGATATCTTCTTCTTCCGAAAGCGTAAATACAAGTTTTTTGAGTTGTTTAAAGGGCTTGCAGTCAGTTTTAGGAGGTATTTGGAAGGTTTTAATGCCATTTTGGCCTAATAAGGAATAAAAAAATCCCATCCTAGACATCGAAGAAGCCCCCATGCTTTAATCCCTGTTCGATTAATGTCCGGCCGACGACTGATATTCGAACGTTTATCGGTCGCTTTTACCGGGCATTGATTTGAAGAACCTTATAACACTATAAAATTTAACAATAAATTTAAATTGGCATGGCGATTGCTATAGCCATAGGCGAGGGCACCCCATTCTCTAATCATAAAAATGATCTAAATAAAACGGATCGTATGGATGGGTGGGGTATAAGTAATCAACAAAACTAGAGGATATAACCTTGAATGATATGACAAACAATCCTGTAGAAGTTTTGGGTATCGATGCCGGCGGCACGATGACCGATACTTTTTTTGTGCGTGCAGACGGCGAATTCGTTGTTGGTAAAGCACAGAGTGATGTGGATGAGCCGAAAGCAGTAATGGAGTCCAGTGTCGATGCGCTGGCTCACTGGGGTCTGACTGTAGAAGAAGTGTACCCACAGATGGTTACATGTGTATTCTCTGGTACTGCGATGCTGAACCGTGTTGTTGGTCGTAAAGGTCTGCGCACTGGTTTGATCGTGAGCAAGGGATTCGAAGACTTCCACCGTATGGGTCGTGCTATTCAGTGCTACCTGGGTTATGCGTTCGAAGACCGTCTTCACCTTAACACTCACCGTTATGACGAGCCTTTGGTTCACATTCACGATACACGCGGTGTGACTGAGCGTGTTGACTCCAAAGGTGGTGTGGTTTTCCCGGTTCGTCTCGACGAAGCCCGTGAAGCTGCAGAAGAGCTGATTGATCAGGGCGTACAAGCAATTGTAATCAGCTTCCTGAGCTCTTACCTGAACGGCGAACACGAGCGTGCGGTTCGCGACGTAGTGCTTGAAGTTGTCAAACAAAAAGGCGTGAACGTCCCTGTTTTTGCTTCTGTTGACTACTACCCAGTACGTAAAGAAACTCACCGTACTAACACTACTATCCTCGAAGCCTACGCTGCTGAGCCTTCTCGTCGCATTCTGTCTTCTCTGAGTGACCGCATGAAAGCAGTTGGCGCACAGTACGACGTACGTGTGATGGCCAGCCACGGCGGTACCATCAGCTGGAAAGCAAAAGAGCTGGCTCGTTCGCTGGTATCTGGTCCTATCGGCGGCGTAATCGGTGCCAAGTATCTTGCCGAGCAGCTGGGTATTGATAACATCGCGTGTTCAGACATCGGTGGTACCAGCTTTGATATGGCCTTGATCGTTAAAGGTCAGTTTGCAATGCACCAGGACGGCGACATGGCTCGTCTGGTTCTGTCTCTGCCGCTGGTAGCGATGGACACTATCGGTGCTGGCGCTGGTAGCTTTGTACGTATCGACCCCTACAGCAACTCTATCAAACTGGGTCCTGACTCAGCTGGTTACCGCGTAGGTACTTGCTGGCCTGAAGGTGGTGTAGACACCGTTTCTGTAACCGACTGTCACATCATTCTTGGCTACCTGAACCCCGACAACTTCCTCGGTGGTATTCTGGAGCTGGACGTTCCTCGTGCTCGTCAGTGCGTACAAGACCAAATCGCTACTCCTCTGGGTATGGCCCTGGAAGACGCTGCGGCTGGTGTTATCGAGCTGCTCGACCTGTCCTTGCGTCAACACCTTCGTGCAATGATTTCTGCGAAAGGTTACAGCCCAAGTGACTTCGTATGTTTCTCATACGGCGGTGGTGGTCCTGTTCACGCCTACGGTTACACCATGGGTCTGGGCTTCAAAGAAACCATCATTCCTGCATGGGCTGCTGGCTTCTCTGCCTTCGGTTGTGCCACTGCAGACTTTGAGTATCGTTACGATAAGTCTACCGATATCGGCATTACCCAAGAATCCACTGCGGCTGAAAAGCTTGCTGCTGTGACAACTCTGCAAACTGCTTGGGATGAGCTGACTGAGAAGGTTCTGGAAGAGTTCCGCATCAACGGCTTCACTCCTGATCAAGTCACTCTGACTCCCGGTTACCGCATGCAGTACCTGGGTCAGTTGAACGATCTGGAAATGAACTCACCGCTGGCTTCCGTTTCTAAAGCTGAAGACTGGGATAACCTGGTTGCAGAGTTCGACTTAACCTATGCACGCGTATACGCTGATGCTGCTCGCTCTCCTGAGCTGGGCTTTGGTATCACCGGTGCGATCCTGCGCGGTTCTGTTGTAACCAAGAAGCCAAGCATTCCGTCCGAGCCAGATGCTGGTCCGACTCCTCCGGCTGAAGCGTTCATCGGTACTCGTCCGTTCTACTTCAAGCGTAAGTGGGTTGAAGCAAAACTCTACAAAATGGAATCACTGAAGCCCGGTAACCGTATCACTGGTCCCGCGGTTATCGAATCCGATGCCACGACTTATGTTGTGCCGACTGGCTTCGAAACCTGGTTGGACGGACACCGTCTGTACCACCTGATCGAAGTGTAATAAGTACGGATTATCCATAGAGAATTGCTAACGTCGACTACTAGACGAAAAGATACAGAGGATAAAAAATGACTATTTTACAAAACCCCCTGGGTAACAAGCCCGGCACACTGTTGAAAAACGGTTTGACCCTGAATGAGCACCGTAATGCCGTTCTGGAGCTGACTGCTAAAACTGGTCACTACAATGGCCTGAAAACCCTGGAGTTCAAAGAAAGTGACCCCATTGGCTTCGAGCGTATCTTCTCCAAGATCCGCGCTGGCCTGGTAAACTCTCGTGAAGTTGCCAAGAAGATTGCTGCTTCTCCCATCGTTGAGCAGGAAGGTGAGCTGTGTTTCACCCTGTACAACGTGTGCGGTGACTGTGTTGCTACTTCTACCGGCATCATCATTCACGTGGGAACCATGGGTGCTGCGATCAAGTACATGATCCAGAACAACTGGGAAGCTAACCCCGGCATCAACGACGGTGACATGTTCACCAACAACGATTGCCAGACCGGTAACGTTCACCCATGTGATATCGCGACTATCGTTCCGATTTTCTACGATAACCTGTTGGTCGGTTGGGTCGGTGGTGTAACCCACGTAATCGACACTGGTGCTGTAGGTCCTGGCTCCATGTCCAACGGTCAGATCCAGCGTTTCGGTGACGGTCTGCAGATCACCTGTCGTAAAACGGGCATTAATGACACCCCGTTGCGCGATTGGCTGCATGAAAGTCAGCGTGCTGTTCGTACTACCAAGTACTGGATTCTCGATGAGAAAACCCGTATTGCTGGTACCCACATGATTCGCGACATGCTTCTGGAAGTTATTGAAGAAGAAGGCGCGGAAGCTGTTGATAAGTTCATGTACGAAGTGATCGAAGACGGTCGTCGTGGACTGGTTAGCCGTATCAAGGCTATGTGTATCCCGGGTAAAGTTAAAACTGTTGCTTTCGTTGACGTTCCTTACATGCACGAAGACGTACATGTACCGTCCACTTTCGCAAAAGTTGACACCATCATGCACGCCCCTTGTGAAATCACAGTAAATGCTGATGGCACCTGGCGTCTGGACTTCGAAGGCTGCAGCCGTTGGGGCTGGCATACTTATAACGCCAACCCCACTGCGTTCACCTCCGGTATCTGGGTAATGATGACTCAGTCTCTGGTACCTACCGAGCGTATTAACGATGGTGCTCGCTACGCGACTACTTTCCGTCTGCCTAAAGGCACCTGGACTAACCCTGATGACCGTCGTACAGCCCACGCTGACGCATGGCACTTCCTGGTATCTTCCTGGAGCTCCTTGTGGCGCGGTATCAGCCGTACTTACTTCGGCCGTGGTTATCTGGAAGAAGTTAACGCTGGTAACTCCAACCCTTGTAACTGGTTGCAAGGTGGTGGTGTAAACCAGGACGGTGAAGTTCACGCGGTTAACAGCTTTGAAACTGCTGCTTGTGGTACTGGTGCTTGTGCTGTTAAAGATGGTCTGAACCACGCTGCTGCGATCTGGAACCCTGAAGGTGACATGGGTGACATCGAGATCTGGGAACTGGCTGAGCCTCTGTTGTACATGGGTCGTCGTATCAAAACCAACACTGGTGGTTACGGTAAGTACCGCGGTGGTCTGGGCTACGAAACCCTGCGTATGATCTGGAACTCAGCTGACTGGACTATGTTCTTCATGGGCAACGGCTACATGAACAGTGACTGGGGTCTGATGGGTGGATATCCTTCAGCAACTGGTTACCGCTTCGAAGCACACAACACTGGTCTGAAAAAGCGTATCGCAGAAGGCAAATCTCTGCCGCTGGGTCAAGACCGTGATCCCCGTGATTGCGAGTTCGAAAAACACCTGGAGCCAGGTGCCATTGTTAAGCGTGACAAGCAGTGTATTACCACTGAAGACATGTACGACAACGGCGACCTGTACCTGAACTACCTGCGTGGTGGTCCGGGCTTCGGTGATCCGCTGGATCGTGACATCGCAGACGTTCAAGAAGACCTGAACCAAAACTTCCTGCTCGAAGAATTCGCGCAGAAAGTTTACGGTGCAGTGTTCACTAAAGACGATGAAGGTGTTTACACAGTAGATGCTGCGAAAA
>JBFICU010000044.1:0-8816 GCA_041581855.1 Porticoccus sp.
CTGTTTCTTTCTTATGCCGGTGCCGGCCTGGGCTATATTCTGCCGATGACCTTCCTGCCCCTGCTGGCCAGCTTGAGTCTGCCACCGGGGCACTGGCTGACCAGCGGTTCCTGGCTGATAGTCGCCCTTGCTACGATTCCCTCGGCCTGGCTGTGGAATTACCTGGGCTCAAAACTCGGCGATTTACCCGCACTTCGACTCAATTTTCTGGTGCAACTCACCGGGGTGCTTGCCGCGGTGTTTCTTAACGGACCGGTCGGCATCATTTGCTGTGGTTTGCTGGTGGGGGGCACCTTTCTCGGCACCGTACTGCTGACTCAGCGCATTGGCCGCGCACTCCAGCCACATCAGGGGCCAAGACTCTCGGCAGCTCTGATTGCACTCTATGGTCTGGCACAAATTGCCGGACCCTGGCTGACCAAGTACTGGCTATCCGTAGGGGGAACCCTTGCCGAGGCATTCGGCATCGGTGCAGGGGCGCTAACGTTCGGACTGCTTTTCAGTTTGCTGACCCGCGGCCCAAAGCAGAATTGATTCAACCTGCACCTACACGTCTCCACAGTAAACAAAGGGTTGCCATTTGACCGGCGGGATAACATCATTCCGCCCATTCGCATGACCTCACCATCAGAGCCACCAGGGAACCCTATGCTTATCCCAGTACTAGCCGTTATTGCAGGACTCGTTATCCTCGTCTGGAGCGCAGATCAGTTTGTCGATGGCGCCGCCTCGACAGCACGCCATTTCGGTATGCCGCCCTTGCTGATTGGTATGGTGATTGTGGGTTTTGGGACATCAGCACCAGAGATGGTCGTCTCTGCCCTCGCCGCCTCCCAGGGCAATCCAGGCATAGCACTGGGCAACGCCTACGGCTCCAACATTACCAATATCGCTCTGGTTCTTGGTGTTACCGCGCTGATCAGCCCTATTGCCGTGCACTCTAAAGTACTCCGCAAGGAATTACCCATTCTGATCATTCTTACCGCCCTGGCAGCCTTCCAGCTTTGGGATGGCAATGTGTCGCGGACAGATGCCTGGGTATTGCTCGCCGTGTTCACTGCCCTAATGGGCTGGACCATTCGTCAAGGGCTACATAACAAAGAAGATGTGCTTGGCAGTGAAGTGGCCGAAGAGCTGGCGATCAGCGCCATGCCACTGCGTCAAGCCCTGTTGCGCCTGACTGGGGGACTGATTGTGTTGGTTGCCAGCTCTCGCCTGCTGGTATGGGGCGCGGTGGACATCGCTCAAGGACTAGGGGTCAGCGACCTTATCATTGGTTTGACCATCATCGCAGTGGGCACCTCACTCCCAGAACTGGCCTCCTCGCTGATTGCCACTCGCAAAGGTGAACACGATATCGCCCTCGGCAATGTACTTGGTTCCAATATATTCAACACCCTGGCAGTCGTGGGTATAGCTGGCGCCATACACCCAATGGGAGTGGGCCCGGAAGTGTTAACCAGAGATGTATTGGTCATGGCTGGCCTGACTCTCTCGCTATTTGTATTCTGCTACGGCTTTCGGGGTCCGGGCCGTATCAATCGCTTCGAAGGTGCCATCCTGCTGGCCTGCTATATCGGCTATAACAGTTACCTGGCGACGACCGTATTTGGTCTGTAGCGCTTAGGGAAAGATGTAGGTTCGATTTTCGAGGCTGGCCGCGACGGCGACCTGATATGAAAAACAGGGATAATCCGAAGCCTTCCCTGTTTTATCTAATGGTTGGGAGTAGACCATTACAACATCGCTTGAAGCGCCCAAACTGATTGTCGTGGCTTAACAAGCGCGCATAAAAAAAGCCACCCTTTGGGTGGCTTTTTTTAATTTGGTGGGTCGTGCTGGATTCGAACCAGCGACCAATTGGTTAAAAGCCAACTGCTCTACCAACTGAGCTAACGACCCTTGGAAGAGGCGCATATCTTACTTATGGACGATCAAAAATCAAGTATTTATTTCTCTGAAATATAACGGGTCGGGTCGGGAATGCCTGCTTGCTCAAACCCAACCTTACGTAGTCGGCAGCTATCGCACTTCCCACAGGCCAAGCCATCCACACTAGCCTGATAGCAGGAAACTGTCTGCGCATAGTCGACGCCTGCTGCGACGCCCTCTCGAATGATTTCAGCCTTGCTCAGATGAATCAGCGGCTTGTTGATACGCAGATATTTACCCTCCACGCCCGCTTTGGTAGCGAGATTAGCCATCTTTTCAAATGCCTCGATATACTCCGGGCGACAATCAGGGTAACCAGAGTAATCCACCGCGTTGACACCGATAAAGATATCCTGCGCTTCAAGCACCTCGGCCCAACCCAGTGCAATGGAAAGGAAGACCGTATTGCGCGCGGGCACATAGGTAACGGGTATACCGGTTGTCTGTTCCTCGGGAACATTGATACTGTCATCGGTCAGCGCTGAGCCACCAATGGTCCTCAAATCCAGCTTCACGACCTTGTGCTGCTCGGCACCTAATTGGGTGGAACACTGACGGGCTGCCACCAGCTCCGCCTGGGCGCGCTGCCCGTAGTCAAAACTTAATGTGAAGCAGCGAAAGCCCTGTTGCCGGGCCATCGCCAGTACTGTGGTGGAATCCAGCCCGCCGGATACCAGAACCACGGCTTTTTTGTCTTTTTCACTCATCAACGGTCAATGTCCCGGTTGGTCTTTCCACAACAGTTTGTGCAATTGCAGCTGAAATCGGACTGGGAGCCGGTCAGCCAGTATCCACTCAGCCAGCTCAGCAGCATCCAGAGTACCGTGGCTTGGGGAGAAGAGAATTTCATCTACCCGCTGACTCAGGGAGAGCTCATCGAGCTTGAGGCGGGCCCATTCATAGTCCTGACGATCACAGATCACAAATTTGAGCTGATCCTGTCTTTGTAAGAAGGCGATATTTTCGTAGAGATTGCGGTGCGCTTCCCCCGACGCAGGCGTCTTCAAGTCCATCACCTTCACTACTCTGGGGTCGACTTCGGCCACAGAAAGTGCGCCGGATGTTTCCAGAGAGACGGCATAACCCTGATCGCAGAGGGCGGATAAGAGCTCTAAGCAGGCTTTTTGAGCCAGCGGCTCACCACCCGTGACACAAACACGAGGGGTTCGAAATGCCTCGACCTCATGCAGGATCTGCTGCAGAGATTTCCGCTCACCGCCATAAAAAGCATATTCGGTGTCGCAATAGTGGCAGCGCAGTGGACAACCGGTGAGGCGCACAAACACGGTCGGCAACCCGACTGAAGAGGACTCCCCCTGCAGGGAATAAAAAATTTCAGTGATTCGAAGGGACGTCTGTTCCATGGAGCAATGCTGCGCAGCACAAACCGCGCAGTTTAACGGAAAAACGCTTTAGCTGTGTAACTGGCTTTAAAAGTTCTGCTGTAGATAACGCTGAGCCAGTTTGGCAGCATTGTCATTACCCGCTGCAGCTGTTTCCAGCATGGCTTTAGCCTTCGCATTATCGCCCATCATATGGTAGACCTGCCCCAGCTTGAAGGTTGCATCAGCGGCCTTGCGGTGTGCTGGATAACTATTCACTACGGTGCTGAATGCCTGGCGTGCCGGCTCTAACTGGTTTTGCAAAAGATAAATTTCGCCGAGCCAGTAATGTGCATTCGCTGTGTAAGCGCCATTGGGATAGAGGGCAATGTGTTCCTTGAACAAGGCAGTCGCTTCAGCGGCCTTGCCCGCCTTTAATTGGTTATAGGCATTCGTGTAATGGGCGGTTTCATCTCCTGACGGAGCCACCGACTCGGTGCCAGCGCTCGTTTGATCAACACCCTGAGAAGACGACTGTGACGGAGCACCTCCAGCGACCTGTCCACTCAGGCGACGATCCAGGTCCATATAATCCTCAAGTTGGCGCGCCTTGAGTTGCCTAACATCGTTATTCAGTTCTTCGACCATGCCTCGCAAGGTACGCACCTCATCCTCGAGCATTTGCATCTGATAGTGAGTATCTCCCACAGGTGGAGCAGATTGCTGGGGAGGAGTAACTACCGGCACAGGCACGGGAATGGGTGAAGGCGTATAAGTTGGGGCACTACCGATTTCAGAAACGGGGGCAGCCGCATAAAGGGTGAGCGGCAGGGAAGTAAAAAGAAGAATACCGGCAATGGTTGCTCGCATGAGTCATACCCCTACTAATTTAAGCAGACCTTGTTCGACAAGCAGATCTTTGAGAAGTTGCGCAGACCGCATCTGGTGAAGTGGAGACCGGCAAAAAGCCGAAACGTCCGGCGTAACGTTCACGCCGGACGCTGTTCATGTGGCCTTTAATTAAAGACCTTATTTCATCTCTACGCGACGGTTCAGCGCCCAGGATGCGTCATTGCTACCCATGGCAGCAGGGCTCTCTTCACCGTAACTGATGACTTCGATAACCGCACCGTTCACACCTTCCTGAACCAGGAAGTCACGAACAGAGTTGGCACGACGCTCACCCAGAGCCATGTTGTACTCGCGAGTTCCGCGCTCATCAGCGTGACCTTCCAGGCGAATATTTACGCCGGAGTGGGCACGCAGCCATTCGCCATGTAGACGAAGAGCAGCACGGGCTTCGGCGTTCAGCACAGCTTTGTCGAACTCGAAGTAGAATACGCGAGGAACAGCGCTATCAGTACCCAGCGTAGAACCGCTCACGTCACCAGTGCTCACACTTCCGGTGGAAACAGATTGGCTAGGCATAGAAGTAGCGGTAGTCTCTTCGTCGCCACCAGTGGTTGAGCAACCAGATAACAGCGCGGCTACGAAGGTAACCATCGCGCCGTATTTGAGCAGTTGAGTCTTCATTGTTTTCTCCTGTAACTAGATGTAGCTTGTTTATTTTGGTGACCAGGCTGGCTCGCGGACATCCCCGAACCGTGCTGGCAATAAAAATTTCACACCCGCATCTAGCGAAACAGCCGCCAGTACTCCCTTGTCGCCTTGTTTGGTAGCATAAAGAAGCATAGCTCCATTAGGGGCGACAGTTGGGGACTCATCTAGATACGTTTGTGTTAAAACTCTCAGGTCGCCCGTGACCAGATCCTGTGTTGCGATATGAAAATTCCCATTATCGCGGTGTACCATGACTAAAGTACGCCCATCAGGAGCAAGCCGAGGTCTGGCGTTGTACGACCCCGCAAAGGTTAAGCGTTCTACCTGTCCACTTGCAATGGCCAACTTGTAAATTTGTGGCGTACCACCCCTGTCTGAGGTAAATATTAGTGACTTTCCATCGGGGGTCCAGTTTGGTTCTGTGTCAATGGCGAAGTGACTGGTCACTCTGGTGAACTGTCGAGTAATGAGATCGTAGGTATAAATTTCCGGGTTGCCATCCTTGGAAAGGACCAAAGCCAGCTTGCGCCCATCCGGCGACCAGGACGGTGCGCCATTCAAACCACGGAAGTTCGTCAACTGCTCACGGGTGCCACTAGCCAGCTGCTGGCGGAAAATCGCAGGTCGGCCAGTTTCAAAGGAAACGTATACCAGCTCCCTGGCATCGGGAGACCACGCCGGAGACATAATCGGCTGTTTGGACTCCAGCAACATCCGCTCACGAAAACCATCGGCATCGGACACCATCAAACGGAAGTTCAT
The DNA here is from genome assembly GCA_041581855.1 of Porticoccus sp. Classification (GTDB taxonomy): domain Bacteria; phylum Pseudomonadota; class Gammaproteobacteria; order Pseudomonadales; family Porticoccaceae; genus Porticoccus. Next base: position 5,577 of record JBFICU010000044.1, read on the forward strand.
ACGACCGTTAAGCGGGTATGCCGTCACATAGGCTACCCGGGTTGAAAATGCCCCGGGTATGCCGGTAATTGCCTCATAGACCTGATCGCTAATATGGTGGGCCATATCACGAATCTGTCCGGGGGTACCATCAACGACCTTGGTAAAAACATTACGCCCCCCGGTGACTTCCTGCAGACTGAAGGTAATCTGATAGCGACCACCGCGATCTACAACATCGCCCACCACTAGATACTCAGCACCGAGGATGCGCCAGTCGCGCAAGTAAACATCCTTGAGGGTAGCGGGGAACGACAACATGTTCTGACGGGGAATCGAGCTGAACAGCCCGCTTCGTTCCAGATCGGCCGATACGATATTACTCACATCCTCAGAAAGTGCTTTGCCGCTCTGCGTGATCGGCGAAATGGCTATACGCGTGGGATTGTCCATCCCCTGAGTAATTTCAATGGTGAACTCGGCCATGGCCGGAGACAGCCACATCAGCAGCAACAATGACAGCGAGATCAGTAACCCTTGCTTTCTTCTCACAACCTATAACCTCAAATCATCCGGCCTGAATACCAATGAGAGACGTCGAAAATATTTTTCGAACACTCTCGGATCTTTAATTTCCTGCAACTTTTCAAAGCGTCCCACCTTGTACACCGCCTGCTCCGCAGATCGATCAAACGCAGCATTACCACTGGATCGCACCACGGTCACACTGATTACCTGACCGGTGGGCACCAACTGTACCAACAGCTCCACCTGCATATCCCGCCGGGCGCTGGGCGGTCGACTCCAGTTTGCTGCGATGCGCTCAAAAATGTAGTCATGATAGCTGGTTGCCACTTCTTCATCATTAGCGGCAGCCAGAAATTCCTCTTCCTCAGCAAGGGCACTTGCTAACTGTTGCTCCAGCTTTTTTTTATCTGGTTGTGGCTTTGGCACAGGCTTGGGTGTCGGCTTGGGCGCCGGTTTAGCCACCGGTTTCGGGGTAGGCTTGGGCGCTGGTTTGACCACAGGCTTGGGTTTAGGCTTTGGTGTGGGCTTCAGCGCAGGTTTAGGAGCTGGTTTTGGCTTTGCCACTGGTTTTGGCTGAGGCTTGGCCTTTTGCTCCAAGGTCATCAATTTCGCCTGGACATACTTTGGAGGGGCGACTTTACGCTGTTTGTGCTCTGGCTCCCAGTGCAGCACCATCAGCGCCACCACACCAGAGTGCAGCAACAGGCTGACTAGTACGGCCACAGTAAATGAAGAGGCTCTACCCGAAAACACGGCTGTTAGTTTCGTCCTGGTGGTTCGGTAACCAGGCCCACCGAAGGCGCTCCTGCACCCTGCAGCTCACTCATCAGTTTGACTACGGTGCCATAATCCACCGACTTATCACCCCAGACCAGGACCGGCGTTTTCGGCTGCACCCCCATGACTTTCTTCACTTTCTCAACAATCACCTGCAGTGACTGCAATTCATTTTTGCCATTACCTAAATCCAGATAATAAGAGCCATCCGCCTTAATCGACACGATCAGCGGCTCGAGATCCTTGTCTTCAAGTGGTGCAGAGGCTGCTTCCGGCAATTCCACCTTAACGCCCTGCATGAGCAGTGGGGCCGTCACCATAAAGACGATCAACAACACCAGCATCACATCAATGTAGGGCACCACGTTGATCTCTGCGACGAGCCGATGTTTTTGCCGGGTTTTCTTCATACTCAATCACCGTGAACGCGGCGATGGAGAATACTGGAAAACTCCTCGGCAAAGGTTTCATAACCGCTGTAGATGCTGTCCGCAGATGCGGAATAACGGTTGTAGGCCAACACCGCTGGGATCGCCGCAAACAGGCCCATGGCCGTGGCAATCAGCGCCTCGGAAATACCCGGCGCCACGGTTGCCAGTGTCGCCTGCTGAACAGTGGCCAAACCACGGAAAGCATTCATGATGCCCCACACCGTACCGAACAGACCGATATACGGGCTGACCGAGGCGACGCTGGCAAGAAAGGGCAAATTGCGGTTGAGACGTTCTTCTTCTCTGGAGAGCGCCACACGCATGGAGCGCTCGGCCCCGTCCATCACCGCATCGGGATCAGCGCTGCCCTGTTGGGACATGCGGTTAAATTCCCGATACCCGGCCCGGAAAATACTGGACAATCCCTCCACAGCACCCTCTGCGCCACAATCGTGATAAAGCTGATTGAGGTCGATGCCAGACCAGAAATTGTCCTCAAATTTTCTCAGGGTATTGGCAGCATTCCTGAGGTAAAGACCGCGCTGTACGATCATCACCCAGGAAATCATGGACGCGAAAAAAAGCAACAGCATGACAAACTGCACCAGCAGCGTGGCATTAGCTATCAGGCTCCATAGGGATAAATGTTCGTTCACCAAAATACTCCCGTTACTCTGTTAAAGGGCAGACTTTAGGGTCTGCATCATGTCAGCCGGAATGGCGACCGGGCGCTTGGACTGGTGGTCTACACAAGCGGCCCGTACCACCCCTTCCACTAAAATCTGTTCCCCTCGCTTCACCGTCTGGGCGATGGTAAACGATGTTCTGGTCACCCCCACCAATCGGGCGGTGGCAACAATTTCGTCGTCAAGTAGTGCCGGAACACGGTATTTCAGTTCCACTGAATGCACCACGAACTGCATTCCATCAAACAGTGCTGGCTTGTCGTAGCCCAGTGAGCGCATCAGTTCAGTGCGAGCCCGCTCGAGGTATTTCAGATAGTTGGCATAGTAGACAATGCCACCCGCGTCGGTATCTTCCACATAAACGCGAATGGGTAGACAGTATTCTTTGGTCATTTATCCATTAGATCCATTTTCAGGGTCATATCATCAGGCTTCTGCAGCCCAAAATGCTCATATGCTAGCCGCGTCACCATCCGTCCTCTGGGCGTCCTGGTCACGTATCCCTGTTGAATCAGGTAAGGCTCCAACACGTCCTCGATAGTGCCGCGCTCTTCACTGATCGCCGCGGCAAGACTTTCGATGCCTACGGGGCCACCATCAAATCTCTCCATGATGGTCAGTAATAGTCTCCGGTCCATATGGTCGAAACCCTTGGCATCGACATTTAACATGTTGAGTGCCAGATCCGCCACCTCGGCATTAATATCACCATCTGCCTTCATTTCGGCAAAATCGCGCACCCTGCGCAGTAACCGGTTGGCGATGCGAGGGGTTCCTCTGGATCGCCGGGCAATCTCAAACGCCCCTTCTCGATCCATATTGACCCCGAGAATACCAGC
>JBFICU010000045.1:0-8646 GCA_041581855.1 Porticoccus sp.
AACTGGCCACATTCCATGATCATCCACTGGTGGGAGAAATACGCGGCCGTGGTTTAATCGGCGCCCTGGAACTGGTGGCGGACAAAGCCACCGGCAGACCCTTTGTCGACGGTACCGTCGGCGCCAAGGCCCAGCAATTCTGTCAGGATAACGGCCTGATCCTCAGGTCGGTAGCCGGTTCCAGTCTGGCTTTCTGCCCACCACTGATCATCAGTCGGGAACAGATTGACGAAATGATCGACAAAACCCGTAAGTCACTGAATATGGCTTTGGAGTTCTGCCAGCGGGAACAACTGCTGGCATGAATAGGCCTGATCGTTTCCGCAGAAACACACAGATTTCGTCACTTTTCAGTCACTGCGGCAAGCAGCCGTCGCCCGCCTGATCAGGATGTCTCATAGAGGTGTCAGACCTATCCCTCATTTGGTGCTGCTTCATCGGCAAACAAGCAAGTGATGGCTATAATGCTTATCCACAATAGCAGGGGTTTCAAGCAGTGAAATTAAACTACCAGATCCAGGGTTCCGGCCAGCCGGTGGTACTGATGCACGGCATGTTCGGTTCTCTCAGCAATCTGGGCCTGGTGGCCAGGGCACTCGCGGATCACTATCAAGTGATTGCCGTCGACATGCGCAACCACGGTGAGTCTCCCCACTCAATGGAAATGAATTATCCTTGCATGGCCAATGACATCGTCGAACTGCTCGATGACCTCAACATTCCCCATACGCACCTACTGGGGCACTCCATGGGTGGCAAAGTGGGTATGCAGATCGCACTCAACCAGCCCAAACGGGTTTCCAAATTGATCGTGGCAGACATCGCCCCGGTGGATTACAAGCCGGACCGCCATGGCGGGGTATTAGAAGGTCTAAACACCTTGGCAAAAACCCGACCCACTTCCCGCCAGCAAGCTGATAAATTGCTGGCCGAACACGTAGAAGAACCTGGCGTGCGGGCCTTTCTGCTGAAAAACCTGGTGCGTGCAGAAGACGGCCACTTTGACCTGCGACTGTACCTTGAAGGAATTCTCGCTAACTACTACGACACCCTCACTCTCGCCCCTACCGGCAACCCATTCATCGGCCCGACACTGTTTATCAAGGGCGCTGATTCCGCTTACATACAAGACAAACACCGGACAGAGGTGATGCGGTTATTCCCGAACGCCGAACTCAAGATCATTGCCAACGCCGGCCACTGGCTGCATGCAGAAAAGCCGGACACCTTTAACCGCATAGTCCACAATTTTCTGGGCGACAACGAGCGTTAATTGATCTCCCTTTATGACAAGACACGTAGCCACAACCGACTTATGATTGCCCCGCTCGCAGTTGAGCGGGCAGCCACACCCATCCTCGCTAGGAAATAACGCTATGTTGAGCTATCGCCACGGCTTTCACGCGGGCAATTTTGCCGATGTGCTGAAACACATTGTGCTGGTTGATCTGCTCGACTACCTGACCCAGAAAGACAAACCTTTCGAATACATCGACAGCCACGCAGGCGCCGGTCTCTACAAACTGTCTTCACCACAGGCTAACAAGACTGCCGAATACGAAGGTGGGATTAGTAGATTGAAAAAAGAGGATTTCCCCGAGCTTGAACACTACCTCTCACTGGTAGGAGAAGCATGCAAGGGAAATGGCACTCATCTCAACCACTACCCCGGGTCACCCTGGATCGCCCGTCGGTACCTGCGTGAACGGGATCGCGCCTGGCTTTACGAAGCCCACCCAACTGATTTTGCTGCCCTTGAAAAACTCATGGACCGGGACAGTCGCGTTCGCTGCCGACAAGAAGACGGGTTCAAGGGACTACTGTCACACCTCCCCCCCACCACCAAACGTGGGCTGGTATTGATTGACCCCTCCTACGAAGTCAAAAGTGATTACCAGCAGGTGGTGGATTATCTGATCAAAGCTCACCACAAATTCCCCAGCGGCGTCTATGCCCTCTGGTACCCAGTCGTGGACCGGGCACGTATCGACCGGCTCAAACAGAAGCTGAGTAGCAGCGGCATCCGGCGTATCCAATTATTTGAACTGGCCGTTCAAGCAGACAGTAACGAGCACGGAATGACCGCCTCAGGAATGATCGTCATTAACCCGCCGTGGACCCTGTTTGAAAGGATGCAACAGTTATTGCCAAAGCTACTCAGCAAACTGGATCAGCAGGACGGCTTCTACCGCTGCGAACAACTGGTTGGGGAGTAAATGGGCTTATTCAAATGTTCTCAGACTACGCCGGAGAATCAGATAGCCTAGCGCTCCCGATGCCAGCGAACCGATGATAATACCCAGTCGCTCATCGAATAGCTGGTTGACATCCGATGCCTCAAAAGCAAGCGAACCGATAAACAGACTCATGGTAAAACCGATGCCACAAAGCGCGGCTGTACCGTAGAGCGACCCCCATGACATGCCCCGTGGCAAGCGGGTGATACCTATCTTAACGGCCAACCAACAACAGCCAAATACACCTATTTGCTTGCCAAAAAACAAACCCAAGGCAATTCCTGTCGGCACAGGGTGAAGCACCTGCTCAGCTCCCACCCCAGCCAAATTGATACCTGCATTGGCAAACGCAAACACCGGCAGCACAAAGAACGCCACCAGAGCGTGTAAATCGTGCTCCATAATTTTCAATGGCGAAACGCCAGGGTTGTTGGTCTTGAGGGGAATAAACATGGCCATGATGACACCCGCCAGAGTGGCATGCACGCCGGACTTGAGCATGGCCACCCACATGATTGTCCCCACCGCAATATAGAGGCTTTTGGACTCCACATTAAAGCGGTTTAACAACGCCATTACCGGCAGGCATAAAGCCACCACAATCAAGGCAGCAGTGGAAATTTTTGCCGTGTAGAAAAAGGCAATAATCAGAATGGCTCCGATATCGTCAAAAATGGCCAGAGATGTCAGGAAAATTTTGATGGATACCGGCACCCTTGAACCGAGCAAGGAGAGAACGCCTAGCGCAAAAGCTATATCCGTAGCTGCGGGAATGGCCCAACCTTGCTGCGCCATTTCATTTGTATGATTAAAAAACAGATAGATCACCGCAGGAATTGCCATGCCTCCGATGGCACCCACACCGGGCAAAATGATATTGCGCATATCGGACAGCTCACCTTCCATCAGCTCCCGCTTCAGCTCCAGCCCTACCAGAAAGAAAAAAATCGCCATCAAGCCGTCGTTAACCCAGAGCAGCAGCGGTTTCGCCACGCTCAAGTCGCCAACCTGCACTGCCACCGGGGTGTCGAGTATCAACGAGTAGTAGGTTTGCAACGGAGAATTGGCACAGATCATGGCCACCACCGCCGCCAGCATCAGCACGATGCCCCCCGAGGACTCCAGCCGCAAAAATCGGGCAAGAACCGATTCCTGCCGATCAGGCATACTTACTTCTACGTGATTACCCATATACTGCCCTGTCTTGTTAGTTCTGGTCTGCTAATCAGCAGAACGTTAGCAAATTTCACAACCCACCGCGATCCGATCTATTGTGCCAGGGGCACCTTTGGTGCAACTTTCTGAGCGGGAAAGATCAACTGACTGGCATCGAAACCAAGTCGTTCTGCCGCCTGCCGAAAGGTATCCACAAGGGTCGGATCAACCTCAGGGGTCCTGGCCAGCAGCCACAGATAATTATGGTTGAAGCCGGATATGAAAGCGTACTGATAATGCTCCCGATCCAGTTCAAACACGACATAGGAACTATAAAACGGCCCGAAAAAGGAAACCTTGAGATGCCCCACTTCCGATCCATTGACAAAATAAGCCCGCCCTTCGGCAGACTTCCATGTTCCTTTGGCATCATCATACCCCCGGTTGATCACTCGAATACCGCCGTCATCGCGACGGCTGTATTCGGCACTGACCTGACTCAACCCCCGTTCAAATGAGTGATCCAGCCGCGCAATCTCAAACCAGGTACCGAGATAGGCTTCGCTATCAAAGTCACTAACCGGCTTGACGCCATCGGGCATGCCCAGACAACCAGTCAGGAAGAGCACTAACCACAATAAACTGGCTAACCGAAAATAGTGTTTCATTGAGGCAACTCTAGCAGTGACATTGTGAAAAACCGCCATAAATATTAACTGATCCCAGGCATTTTCGATGCCCAGTGTAAAACCCCGGAAAAACCCGGGGTTTGATTTCAACGGTTAAAGAGCTAAACCGAGCGCCTTGGCCTCGCCGTCACCGTAAGCCGGATCGGCCATACTGCAGTGCATAATGTGACGCCGCTTTAACATTCGGTTGTGAGCCACCAGGCAACCGGCATTGGTCATCAGTTTCTTATTCATCGTTATCTCCCTTCGTTAGCTTGAGATAACTACCTATGCGGCCAAAACTCATTACAGAAATTAATCCTATCTTGGCTTGATAGCTGACAACAATCAGATGTGCTTGAAATTAAGGGGCGGCAGGAGAACTACTGGTATACCACGTCCTGATACATCGGCGCCAAGCGCTTGAGAAGTGCGTTTCGAGTCGCAATGGGAACACCCTCTTCCTGCATGGCATGGATAAGGTGTTGCACCAAGGCATCAAAATCTGCCTGACTGATATTGAAACCCTTGTGACAATTTTTCATCGTGTCACCGGTATATTCGCAGGGTCCATCGCTGACAACACAGAGCTTGTCGATGAGTCCTTTGCGAAACAGGGCGATATCTGTGTCCTGAAAATGACGGGCTATTTCGGCATCATTAGCCATTTTTTGTAACAGGTTATCGACCAACGCGGCAAGACCCGCTTCTCCTCCAAGCTTTTCGTAAAGGACAGGTTGTTGCTGACTGGCACATCCGGTCAGCGAGAGCAAAGCACACAGCATTGCCAGTCGCAGCGACCTTTTGAAAGGAGAGAAGCTCATAGGCCGGCCTCAAACGAGAGATACCAGCCTTTCTGATTGTCGAGGCCGGCAATACTGCCAAGATCGGTATAAGCCAAAACAATCGAGAGGTTCTTATTCACAAACCAGCCCAGGAAAAAGTCCTGCCAATCGTCTTCACCGGCAAAGTTCAGTTCATCCGGTTTTTCACGATAATCCATGCCGAGTACAATATTGTCTGTAAGCAATAGGGCAACGGCTACTTCTTTCATTAACTTGTATTCATTGTTGTCAGCACTGCCAAAGCCCAGCAAACCGCCCTGGTTTGCCTTGGTGGCGCGCAAGGTACCGTTAACCAGCAGATTGCGACCCAGCACCCCGCCTAAAAGAACTTTCGTGGCCGAAACGTAGTAATCAACACCACTATCATCCCTGGCACCGACTGCCTCGGGCAGGTAAAAGTCATCAACGTTCTTGTACTGCAGCCCCACCGATATCTGCGGCATTCGAGTGTAGAGCAGCTCTCCAGCGACCTTGTATTTCACGCCGAATACATCCTGTTGCAAATTCCCACCCAGCGTGTCCAGCTCCAGGCGCTGCCTGGCGTAAGACAATTCGATACGGTTGTCATAGGAAACGGAAGCGCCCACGACTTTCAGGGTATAGTCGTCGACAAAAACACCGGTAGCTACTGCCGTGGCAGACCATTCGCCACTACTGCCATAGCCATTGATAACAGCCCAGGGCACAACACCACCCCCGGCGCCACCCTCGATACTGGTCGCACCTCCTGTAGCAGTCACCCTGCTGCCGGCAACTGCACTGTTGCAACAAACCAGGCATAGCAGCCCCAGAAGTCCAGGCCAGAGATAACTAAACGATTGCTTCATCTGACGCCACCGGCTCCCGATAATCTATCTGATTAAACTGGAGATACCAGTGCGTGAACTCCATGGCTTCCAGCGGCCGGGAATAAATATAACCCTGCACCACATCGCAGCCCTGCCCTTTCAACAGGGCCACTGTTTCCGCCTCCTCAACACCCTCGGCGGTAACAGAAAAGCCCAAGCTGTGCGTGAGTGCGATACTGGTTTCCACGATCATTGCATCGTGAGGGTTGGTCAGCATGTCTTTGACAAAACTGCGGTCAATTTTGACCTCATTGACCGGCAGCATCTTGAGATAGGCAAGGGAGGAATGGCCGGTTCCAAAATCATCAATGGCGATGGAAATACCCAGGTCGCGAAATTTCTGCAGCACACCAACCACCGTAAGCGGGTCTTTCATCACAGACCCCTCTGTCACTTCAATGGCGAGATTGCTCGCTGGTAAATCTCGCTCCTGCAGCATCAATGCAATTTGCCCAGGCAACTTTTCATTCACCAAATCCTGAGCAGATAAATTAACCGCTACTGTGATATCCAGTCCCTGCTGACGCCATGACACCAACTGATCCATTGCCTGGTGCAGGACCCATTGGCTAACCATGTCGATATTGCCGGTACTCTCCGCCAACATGATGAATTCATCGGGCCTGATAGGACCCATCTCCGGGTGCTCCCAGCGAATCAACGCCTCTGCCCCGTGACAAGTACCCGTCTGAATATCTACCTTGGGTTGGAATACCAGATAAAACTGCCCCTGTTCCAGGCCACGACTTAACTCACTGATGATGGCCAATTCACGCTGATATTTTTCATCTTCTCCAGATTGGTAAGCCACGATACGACTGCCATCCTGGCAGGCCTGCATCAGGGCAATTTCAACCCGTCTCAATAGAGCTCCAACCGAACCACCGTGTTCAGTAAGGGACAATGTACCCGCTCGAATCTTCACCGAGATATTCGAACCCTGAACGCTGAAGGGGGCCTCCAAATCATCAAGTGCTTTATGCAGGCTATCTTCAGTAATGCCATTTTCGTAGAGCAGAAGAAAGGCATCGCCGTCCAGTCTGGCCAGAAAATCCGGGGCAGGAACCAGCTGCTCCAGGCGGCGTGCAAATAGCACCAGCAAGGAGTCAGCATTGGCGAATCCAATCGTGTCGTTAATGTGGCGAAAATGTTTGAGATCCAGTAGCGCCAGAGTACCGGAAAGGTTTTTGCCACTTTCCGTCAATCGCCGTTTCGCTGCAAAGCGGTTGTATAAACCGGTAAGGCTGTCGTGGGAGGACTGATAGATCAGATCCTGCTCGCGGGATTCAATGTTCTCGCGCATGACCGTCAAGGTATCAGCCAGTGCTCGCAACTCAGCAGGGGCACCCAGAATGGGTTGCGGTCGCCGCCCCTGACCTATCTGTCGGGAAAACTCCACCAGGGCATCAAGCGGCTTGGATAAGCTGCCCGATAGCCACATGGTGACCACCAGAGAAAGACCCAACGTGATGGCAAAAATAGAAACCAGTGAATTGCGCAATTGAAGGAAATTTTCTTCCCACTTCAGATTGGAGAGATGCAATACCGCCCATTGATTCCCAGACTGTTCATCCAGTTTCAGGGCAAAAGAAAGGTAATGCTCAGGAAAACCCTCCGCAGCCAGAATGGCCAACCCCGGCAAGAGTTGCATCCGAGGCAGAATATTAGCCTGGGATGTCTCACCCAGGGTGGACTGAATGGCATACCTTCCGCTGCTGTTGCGGCTGACAAAACTGATATCAACCCCGGTGATCGCCTTGGCCTGCTGAGCAACCTGACGATCCAGCATGAACCCCATTCCCACCCAGGCAATCAGGGTAGGCGCCCTCACGGGCTGCATGACAAACTGGTAGCTACCCTTTTCAAAGGACAGGATTTTCGTGGGTCCGCTGGCCTTAATATCGGACGTCAACTCCACCAGCGCCTTAATCTCTGCATCACCGATATCAGGCATGCTGGAACTGATCAGCTGCCCATCCGGAGATAACAGGAATGCCGCATCTGCACCAATGCGATTACCGTGATTCTCGAGAGCAGATAAAATCGTTTCGCTTTCGCCCGTCGCAATGGCGCGTTTGAAGCCGAAATCAGCACTCAGTACTGACAGCGAATTGCTCAATTGCTGAGAGCGATTGGCCAGCACCTCGCGAAATACATTAATGCCAACATCAAGGCTTTTTTGTTGCTGTAAAGTCTGCTCACCGTGGGCCGCACCCAACACAAAAATAGCGGTGGCTAGTTGCACTGTCATCAGGAGCAATATCAATGCCACGACCAATCGGTTGCGGAAACTGTTCATCACTCAACTCCCCGACCCGAAACCACCAAAGCCCGCAGGAGGTGGGGACGGCTTAGCCTGACGGGACAATTGAATGGAGACATTGAGCTGATGACCCGCCTCAGGCAACGCAATAGCGTTTTCAAACAACTGCCCCGTCTGCCAGGGATGCCAGACTCTTATCTGGTAATTCCCCTCCGGCAGATGATGAAAAGACACTTTTCCTGCGTCATCAGTCACCGCCACAAAAGGACTTTCCGCGACATAGATAAAAGCCTGCATGTAATCATGGATATTGCAGCCAAGAGCCACGATGCCTGCACGATCAAACAGCTCCGGAGCACCAGGCGTTCCCACATAGAGTTTCAACTCAAAGGGCTTGGCGGGGGAAAAGGAATAGACATGGTGACGAGTGCGATCGAAATTGGGGAAATTGACCTGATCGCCCTTGGTCACAGCCAGTACAAAAGGGATAAAAGTGCGGTTTTGCTGCCGCATTTCATAGGGTTCAGAAGGGGAAGGAATTGCCGTGGGTGGAACATCGGGCAACAGCTCCACCACGGCATCTTCAACGATCAGATTATCCTGACCTGAAACGGACACATTGATATCCCA
>JBFICU010000046.1:0-8617 GCA_041581855.1 Porticoccus sp.
GCAATCTGAGCTTAACCAGTGTGGGCGATAAAATAGCATCGTGTGCTCTTATTCTTTCTGTGAATGAGTTGAGGCACTTTAAGGCTGCTGACATGGACGGGTTGGGCATAGTGCTGGCTTCGTTGTTAGTGAGAAAGGCAACTAAGGGTTTGTGGCGTGTTAGCCCCAGTGGCTGGATGCTCGTAATGTCTATCGTTAGGTTGCGGGGGACCCGGGGGAGTGAGTGTTCACGAAGGAACAGGTCTCAAGCTGCCAAGACAGATGTGTTCTAAGACCAGTATTGTGAAGGTAACAAATTTAAATGGTTAATATGTGTAGCTTGGTCTCTATATAGACTCTTTGGCGTTGAGGTAGAAATCAACAACCAGATTGGTGAGTTGAACAGATTCTCCCACCGCATTAATTATTTCATCTAGAGTTTAACCAGTGATAACGATGCTAGATCTATTGGCAATAACTACAAGAATAGTCGGAGCATGAAGGATGAAGGTGTTTGATTTCATCAAATCAAAACAAGTTTTGGGTTGTATGTTGGGCGTCTTGTGTATGGCGTCTGTCTCTGCGGCGGATAATCCCGCGGATTGGCCTCAATATTTGAGGGATTCGAAAGGCTGGCGTTACAGCCCCCTTGATCAGATCACCAAGGACAATGTAAAAAAACTGAAGGTGGCGTGGATTCACCAGCCTGGCGATATCCAGATGGGCCTGCAGGCTACGCCAATCGCGATTGACGGCGTCCTCTATTACGTGGCTGCCAACAACAATGTATATGCCGTGGATGGTAAAACGGGCCAGACGATCTGGCACTATCAACCAGAACTGGAACCCCTCTCTGCTGAGAGTTTCTGGGCAGCCCAAAGCCGTGGTGTAACAGTTGGCCATGGTAATGTCTATTTGGGCACTTTGGATGGCCGTTATATTGCTGTTGATCAAAAAACAGGAAAGCTGAAGTGGCAAACTCAAATGACAGATTTTGAAAATTGTCAGGGGTGTAACTTTTCTTTCCCGCCGCAGCTCGCTGGCGATATTCTCTTCAGTGGTCATACCGGTGGAGACCAGGCCCAGCAAGGTAAGATTTTTGCTGTTAATGCCCATACGGGCAAAAAGGTTTGGACCTTCAATACCATCAAGGATGACCCAAAAAGTTGGCCTGGTGACTCGGGCAAGGTTGGGGGCGGTGGCTCCTGGATGGTGGGGGTATACGATGCCAAAACAGATACTATTCTGATGGGCACCAGTAACGCTGCACCTGACTTTTATGCTGAGGGTCGCAAAGGGGACAATCTGTATACCGCGAGTATTCTTGCACTGGAGGGTAAGACCGGGAAGCTTAAGTGGTACCACCAGGAGGTCCCACACGATAGCTGGGACTACGACTCAGCCTACGAAATCATGACAATTGAGCACGAAGGAAAAGAACTTTTGGTTCACCTTAATAAAGGTGGTTTTGTCTCGGTTCTCGATAAGGTGACGGGCAAGCCTTATAACGTCTGGAAGTTTGCGAAAAGAGCCAACTGGGTTGAGTCCGTTAACCCGAAAACGGGCGAGCTAATCGGGCGGCGAGACCCAAAAACAGGACAGGAGGATGTCTACTGTCCCTCAGTGCTGGGGGCCAGAAGCTGGAACCAGGCCGCTTATAGTCCAAAAACGAAATTGTGGTACTCGAATGGCTGGGAGTTCTGTAACAGGGTTGTTCCAGCCGCGCAAGATCCGGATAAGCTGGGCTGGGCCGGCGTTTACTTTGGCGTCTCAAAGCTTGAACTGATTCCCCCGCCAGGAGAAAAAACTGGATCGGCACGTTTGGATGCTCGTGATCCTATAACAGGTGAATTGAAATGGACTATCGATTATCCCGTTCCGGGTATGGGGTCAGTACTAACCACCGGTGGTGGTCTGGTATTTAACGGGGACGCTGCAGGCTTATATAAAGCGTATGACGCAGATAATGGAAAAGAACTGTGGCGCTTCAATGCCGGTTCCGGTTTCCGCTCCGGTCCGATTAGTTACGCCGTAGATGGAAAGCAGTACATTCTGGTACCAAGTGGTCTCGGTGGCCTGGCCCTGGGCTTTGCAACCAGTGCATTTCCAAGTCTTGTCGGGCTCCCGGGTGGTGCCGCACTGATTGCATTCACACTTGAAGACTAATGAATGGCTTACTCTCAGTCACGTGAGAAAGGCATAAAAGCTAACCTGCTGACAATAAACGTTTAAAGGTATTTGTAACTGTATTGATTTCTATTAACCCTCCCACGGTGGCGCCTACATTGATTGTAGGCGCCTTTTTTTAACTGGAGTTTGGAGCTGAGGGTAAGTGCCGGTGTTCACCTCACATTAGAGGTGATGGCGCTCGTCAGTGGTTTGGATGAGTTGCGTAGGGCATTTCACTGGGTTCTAACAAGGCTTTTCTGATCGGGATGCCATCTCAAAATATAAATAAAATGTACGGGATTAAATAACAGGTTTTTTTAACCTTGGATAGGAGGGGGGCGGCCAGAACAATGGTGGCAGCTAGCTAACATTTCGTTTTAACCCATGTTGGTGCTAGGCGTTGTACACTCACCTTATGAGCTATTTCTATAATATCAACAGCTCTTCGGATGTCTCAGTAGATACTCTTTAGTGACAGGGTGCAGCGATGGTTAATAATCAGTCCACGGGAAAGCTTGCGGGAAAAGTCGCATTGGTAAGCGGCTCAGGGAGAGGTATCGGGCGGGAAGTTGCCTTAAAGCTGGCATCCGAGGGCGCCAGTATTGTGGTCAACGATTTGGATGCGGACCTGGCCAGCCGGGTAGTTGAAGACATTCTGGCCAGTAGTGCTGGGATCGGTGCTAATGCGGTCGCCTGCGTGGGCAGTGTTACCGAAGAGGGGTTTGGGGAGCGCTTTGTCAAAACGGCGGTAGACAATTTTGGTGGGCTGGACATCATCGTTAATAACGCCGGTTACACCTGGGATAATGTCATCCAGAAAATGGATGACGAGCAGTGGTATGCCATGATTGATGTGCATATGACGGCACCTTACCGCATTCTCAAAGCGGCGCAGCCTTACATTAAGTCCTATCACGCACTGGAGGTGGAAGGCGGGCGAGATGTGTATCGCAAGGTGGTTAATATCTCGTCCATTGCAGGGTTGGGTGGGAATGCTGGCCAACTGGCCTATTCGGCAGCCAAGGCCGGTGTGGTGGGTATGACCAAAACGCTCTGCAAAGAATGGGGGCGTTATAATGTCAATGTTAACGCGGTGGCCTTTGGTTTCATTCAGACCAGACTCACTACCCCTGTCAGTGACAATCCCACCATCAATGTGCAGGGTAAGGAAATCCGTGTTGGTGTGAGCGATCAAATCCGGGACATGATGACTTCGCTGATTCCCCTGGGTCGACCCGGCACGCCTAAAGAGGCTGCCGATGCGGTGTATCTGTTTTGTACACCGGAATCCAACTATATCAGTGGTCAGACCGTGGTCGTGGGTGGAGGACTGGAGCTTTGACTGCGCCAGTTTATTAGCCGGGGGATTGCCCCCGGTGGTATTTACAGTAGTTTCGCGGCGACAGCCCCGTCCACTGCTTGAAAGCCCGGGTAAATGACCGGGGTTCTTCAAAGCCGACTATTTCTGAGACCTCATCAACGGACATGTTTTCATTGACCAGCTTGTCGATGGCGATTTCGCGACGGATATTGTCTTTTATCTTCTGATAGCTGGTGCCTTCCTGCTGCAGATGTCGGTAGAGGGTGAGGGGGCTGATGCTCATTTGTTCTGCAAGCTCCTCGGCCTTGGGGAAGTTTAAACGTTGGGAGCTCACCCGTAAGAAAGTCCGCTCTATCTGTGCCTCCAGGCTGTTGTCATCACCGGGAATGGTCATGATGTCAGCAGGACTGTTGGCCAAAAAGGCTTCCAGTTCTCGGTTGGTTCTAACCAGTGGTTTGTCCAGATACTGGCTGTCAAAAAATAGGCTATTCGCATGCTGGTTGAACAGAAGATTGCCGGGAAACATGATGCGCAGCTCCTTGCGGTGTTCCGGTGCCGGGTGCACAAAGTGGGTTTCCCTCAGGCGGATGGCCTCCCCGATATACCAGCTCGGGAAGCGGTGCCAGGTCACCATCAGGAATTCCGTCATAAAGTGGCCGACATCCAGCTCGGGTTTTTGCAAGGTAAAATTTAAGCGTGCGCTATTGTCTAGATAGACAAGCTCCATGCGCACCGCATCGGTAATAAGGTTGTAGAAGCCAACCACTTTCTCAAGTAGTTCTCCCAGGGTTTTACTGTGCTTCACCAGGTCGCAGACAGTGGCAAAGACACCGTATTTGCAAGGCTGGGAAGTGAATCCCATAAATTCGTCGTTAAGCTCCTGCTGCACCAGTCGGAACAGTCGCGCCACTTGATCCGTGTGCACGCGGTCATTGGAGTCTTCCACCATCGCCGGGTTGATGCCCGCCCTGGCCAACAGCACATGGTGGTCTTGCTGCCGTTGACGAATACCGTGCAGGCACGTGACAACATGGTGGTGTGAAATGGTGGCGATGGGTGCAACCTGCTATGAATTGTGAGTTTGTCGTCAATGATAGCAGATATCCGGCGCTATATCGGAATTTAATGAAATAATTGGTGAGTTATTGAGAATATTTTTGTCCTTGTTTCGGTTTGGCCGCTCCGTCATAGTGCATTCCACTTTCAAAGCAGCTCCAGAAAGAGAGTATTTTGATGAGAGTCCGGAGCCCCGATTGGTGTCCGGTATAAAAATCAGCTATACCCAACTATATCGATAAAACAGCCAACTTAACGGGTTGTACTGTGACGAGTTTACTTGAGGCAGCTTTCCATGACCGATATCTCGAAACCTTCTTACAGTGACTGGGCCAATCTGGTCACAAAAGAGACAAAAGGCAAAACCCCTGAGGATTTGGTCTGGCAGACCCCCGAAGGCATTCCCGTCAAGCCACTTTACACGGCTGAAGATGTTGCCGGTCTGGACTATCAAGACAACCTGCCCGGCTTTGCGCCTTTCAAGCGAGGCCCCAAGGCGACCATGTATGCTGGACGTCCCTGGACTGTCCGCCAGTATGCGGGTTTCTCCACAGCAGAAGAATCCAACGCGTTTTATCGCCGCAACCTGGCTGCTGGTCAGCAAGGTTTGTCGGTTGCCTTTGATCTGGCGACCCACCGCGGTTATGACTCTGACCACGAGCGTGTAGAGGGCGATGTGGGTAAGGCTGGCGTGGCCATTGATTCTGTGGAGGATATGAAAATCCTTTTTGACGGCATCCCTCTGGATAAAGTCTCTGTCTCCATGACCATGAACGGTGCGGTATTGCCCGTTATGGCGAACTATATTGTCGCCGCCGAAGAACAGGGTGTGACCCCGGATAAACTGGCGGGCACCCTCCAGAACGATATCCTGAAAGAATTCATGGTGCGTAACACCTACATTTATCCACCTGCGCCGTCCATGCGCATCGTGGCGGATATCATTGGCTACACTGCTTCGCACATGCCCAAGTTCAACTCCATTTCCATCTCCGGCTATCACATGCAAGAGGCTGGAGCCACTAACGTTCAGGAGCTGGCTTACACCATTGCGGATGGTATCGAGTACGTGCGCACTGCCATTGCCAGTGGCCTGGATGTGGATAAATTTGCGCCTCGCTTGTCGTTCTTCTTCGCTATTGGCATGAACTTCTTTATGGAGATCGCCAAGCTGCGCGCTGCCCGCATTCTCTGGGCTACCTTGATGAAAGAAAAATTCGATCCCAAGGATGAGGGCTCACTGATGTTGCGCACCCACTGCCAGACATCCGGTGTCAGCCTCACCAGTAAAGACCCCTACAACAATGTGATGCGCACCACCATTGAAGCCATGTCTGCAGTGCTGGGAGGAACCCAATCTCTGCACACCAACGCCCTCGATGAAGCACTCGCATTGCCTACTGATTTCTCTGCCCGCATTGCCCGCAATACCCAGTTGGTGATTCAGGAAGAGACGGGTATTACTAAAGTGGTGGACCCGCTCGCTGGTTCCTACTACGTCGAGAGCCTCACAGACCGGCTGGTGAAAGAAGCCCGTGTGCTGATTGACGAGGCCGAGGAAATGGGCGGCATGACCAAAGCGGTGGAAACAGGCATGCCCAAGCTGCGTATCGAACAAGCAGCGGCATTGCGTCAGGCCCGTATCGACCGCGGTGAAGAAGTGATTGTCGGTGTCAATAAATACCAACTGGAGAAAGAGCCGCCGGTAGATATTCTGGATATCGACAATACCGCTGTGCGTATATCTCAGGTGGCACGCCTACAGAAAATCCGCGCCGAACGAGACAATGACTCTTGTCATAAAGCCCTGGATGCACTGACTGCTGCTGCGGAATCCGGCCAGGGTAATCTGCTTGAACTGGCGGTAGATGCTGCTCGCGCTCGCGCTACCGTAGGTGAAATCTCCGATGCTCTGGAGAAAATCTGGGGTCGTCACCAGGCGGTGACCCGGACTATCAGTGGTGTCTATGGTTCGGCCTATGAGGGTGATGAAGATTTTGCTGCCATTCAGGCCAGCGTTGCCGACTTTGCCGCCAAGGCAGGCCGTCGTCCGCGCATGCTGGTCGCCAAAATGGGTCAGGATGGACACGATCGTGGCGCCAAGGTAATTGCTACTGCGTTTGCTGACATCGGTTTTGATGTGGACATCAGTCCCATGTTCCAGACTCCTGAAGAAGCCGCCCGCATGGCGGTGGAGAATGACGTGCATGTGGTGGGGGTTTCCTCCCAGGCAGCGGGACATAAGACCCTGGTGCCGCAACTGATTGCCGCGTTAAAAAAGGAAGGTGCGGACGATATCAAGGTAGTGTGTGGCGGGGTGATTCCTCCACAGGACTACCAGGCGCTGTATGACGCCGGTGTGGCGGCAGTGTACGGCCCTGGCACCAATATTCCCAAGGCAGCTGCCGAAGTATTGGCTCTGCTGAGCCAGCAGTAACTTTCTTCGCAGGGTGGGTATGCCGTAGCGCCCACCCTGCATGAATAGATTAACGATAACAAACTTATTACGTTTCGCTGGCGCCATGGCGCTGGCTGTTACAGACAGGAGAACACCATGCACGAAATCATCGCGCAACTGGAAGAAAAGCGTGAAAAAGCCCGCCTTGGTGGCGGACAAAAACGCATCGATGCCCAGCATGCCAAAGGCAAATTGTCTGCCCGTGAGCGCATTGACCTGCTTCTCGATCCCGGTTCTTTTGAGGAATGGGATATGTTCGTCGAGCACCGTTGCACCGATTTCGGCATGGAGCAGGAACACATCCCCGGCGATGGTGTGGTAATTGGTTACGGCACTGTCAACGGTCGCCTGGTGTTTGTGTTTAGCCAGGATTTCACCGTGTTCGGTGGCTCCTTGTCTGAAACCCATGCAGAAAAAATCTGTAAGTTGATGGACCAGGCCATGAAAGTTGGTGCCCCCGTCATTGGCCTCAACGACTCCGGCGGTGCTCGCATCCAGGAGGGCGTGGCTTCCCTGGGTGGGTACGCCGATGTGTTTCAGCGCAATGTGATGGCTTCCGGTGTAGTGCCGCAGATATCCATGATCATGGGCCCCTGTGCTGGTGGTGCGGTCTACTCCCCGGCGATCACTGACTTCATCTTTATGGTGAAGGACAGTTCCTACATGTTTGTAACCGGTCCTGAGGTAGTGAAAACGGTTACCCATGAAACGGTAACTGCCGAGCAACTGGGCGGTGCTATAACCCACTCCAGCAAGTCCGGCGTGGCCGATCTGGCTTTTGAAAATGATGTGGAAGCGCTGGTTAAACTGCGCCGCTTCATCAGTTTCCTGCCCGCCAATAACCAGGAAAAACCCCCGGTATGGCCCACAGACGATCCAGCGGATCGCGATGAAATGTCACTGGATACCCTGATCCCTGATGATCCGAACAAGCCCTATGATATGAAGGAACTGATCATCAAGGTGGCGGATGAGGGCGATTTCTTCGAGTTGCAACCGGACTATGCCGGTAATCTGGTGATCGGCTTTATCCGCATTGAAGGATCCACTGTGGGTGTTGTCGCCAACCAGCCGATGGTACTGGCCGGCTGCCTTGATATCGATGCCTCGAAAAAAGGTGCCCGTTTTATCCGTTTCTGTGACGCCTTCAATATTCCGGTACTGACCTTTGTGGACGTCCCTGGCTTTATGCCGGGTACCAGCCAGGAATACGGCGGCATCATCAAGCACGGCGCCAAACTGCTTTACGCCTATGCCGAATGTACTGTGCCGAAAGTGACCGTTATTACTCGTAAAGCCTACGGCGGTGCCTACGATGTGATGTCCTCCAAGCACCTGCGCGGCGATGTCAACTTTGCGTGGCCGACTGCGGAGATCGCCGTAATGGGCCCGAAGGGTGCGGTGGAAATTATTTTCCGCAAGGACATCGGTGATGCCGAGAAAATAACTGCTCGCGAGCAGGAATACCGCGAGAAATTTGCCAACCCCTTCATTGCGGGCAAACGCGGTTTTATCGACGACGTGATCATGCCGCACCACACCCGTAAACGGGTGGCGCGGTCCCTGTCAATGTTGCGTGAAAAGCACATCGAGAACCCTTGGCGCAAGCACGGCAATATTCCGCTTTAAGCGAA
>JBFICU010000047.1:0-8540 GCA_041581855.1 Porticoccus sp.
AATGCGGCTTTGGATGACATGGTCATCAATTTCAGCGAGCAGGATGCGGAACGCATCAAGGAAATTGAGCGCACCACCAACCACGACGTCAAGGCAGTGGAATATTTCATCAAAGAACGCATCGCCGGTCAGGCAGAACTGGGTGCGATCAGTGAATTCGTGCATTTTGCCTGCACCTCTGAGGACATCAACAACCTTTCCCATGCCCTGATGTTAAAGGAAGGCCGCGATCAAGTGCTGCTGCCTGAAACGCGCGAAATTGCCCGCCAGATCACCGCACTGGCTCACCAGTATGCGGATGTGCCGATGCTGGCCCGCACCCATGGACAAACGGCCTCCCCCACGACCGTGGGCAAGGAAATGGCCAATGTGGCCTATCGTCTAAATCGTCAGATTGAACAGATCGCTGCTATTGCTCTGCTGGGTAAGATGAACGGTGCCGTGGGCAACTACAATGCCCACCTTTCGGCCTACCCGGAAATCGACTGGGCAGCCAATGCAGAAGAATTCATTACCGGACTCGGCCTGGACTGGAACCCCTACACTACACAAATTGAGCCCCACGACTATATTGCAGAGCTATTCGATGCCATTGCCCGGCTCAACACTATTCTGATCGACTTTAATCGGGATATCTGGGGCTATATTTCACTGGGTTACTTTAAGCAGAAAACTGTGGCCGGGGAAGTGGGCTCATCCACCATGCCCCACAAGGTTAACCCTATCGACTTTGAAAACTCTGAAGGCAATCTGGGTATTGCCAATGCCGTATTTAGCCACCTAGCTCAAAAGCTGCCTATTTCCCGCTGGCAGCGGGACCTGACGGATTCCACGGTATTGCGCAACATGGGTGTAGGTTTTGGCTACAGCCTGATTGCCTACCAATCCACGCTGAAAGGTATCGGCAAGTTGGAACTCAATGAACAGCGCCTGGCAGCCGATCTCGACAATGCCTGGGAAGTGCTGGCTGAACCGGTACAAACTGTCATGCGCCGATACAACATCCCCGAGCCCTATGAAAAACTGAAAGCGCTGACACGCGGACAGGCGATCAACAAGGAAATCATCCTGGCGTTTATCGATACCCTGGAGATTCCCGAAACTGCGAAGGCTGAACTGCGCAACCTGACCCCCGCCAGTTATATCGGCAATGCTGCCGCACAGGCAAAGGCACTTTGATCCGGTTCGGTCATTACTGATGTCGTCCATACTGGGAGGATTGTCACCCGAGGAGTTTCTTGCCGACTACTGGCAACAAAAACCGCTGCTGATCCGCAATGCCTTGCCGGGTTTTGTTTCACCAATCAGTGCTGATGAACTCGCAGGTCTCGCTCTCGAAGACGAAGTCGAGTCCCGCATCGTCCTTGAAGAAGGCGATAACAGCCCGTGGGAGTTGCTCACCGGTCCTTTTGAGGAAGACATCTTTCAGCAATTACCAGAAAGCCACTGGACGCTGCTGGTTCAAGCTGTAGATTTGTGGGTCCCGGAAGTGAAAATGCTTTTAGAGCATTTCGATTTCCTGCCTCCCTGGCGGCTCGACGACATTATGGTCAGCTACGCCTCACCAGGTGGCAGTGTCGGGCCCCATTTTGATTACTACGATGTCTTTCTGCTGCAAGCCGAAGGGCAACGGCGCTGGCAGATAGGCGGTCTCTGTGACCAACACACTCCGAGGCTGGATGACACAGCTTTGCGTATTCTCAGCGACTTCGAACAACATGAAGAATGGGTATTAAACCCTGGGGATATGCTGTATCTACCGCCCCGCCTGGCCCATTGGGGTGTTGCAGAAAATGACTGTCTCACCTACTCGGTAGGTTTTCGCTCCCCGACCCTGGCAGAAATGCTCGGTGACCTGGCCACGGAACTGATGACCCAAGGGAATGCCAGCTACTATCAGGACCCAAAGCTGACACCAAACATGGCCCGCGAACAGATAGATCCCCTGTTTATTCAACAGGTGCAGGGCATGCTGCATCAACTGGCGAATAATGAGGAATTACTGGGCGACTGGTTTGCACGCTACATGACCACGCCAAAATGCCCGGAGTTGGCAGAAGAATTGGGTGAGCAACGCCGGGCGACGTTTCTCGGCAAGCACTACTACAACGGAGATCTGTCAGAATAAGTGATCTTATTCTGCCGCTACAGCGGCTCCACCCGGCCAACGGCTGTCCGTCTCTCCATACTGAACTGCCCCATCCGCGACAATAGCTTGCACCTTACCCAGTACTCTCGGAGTTTCTCCCAAGTGATGCCCCATCTTACTCAGTAGTTCGAGAGTATCGGGACTAATACCAGATTCATATTCCAACTGATCGGGCTGCCATTGATGGTGGATACGCGGTGCAGCCGCGGCTTCGGCAATATTCATTCCGAAATCAACAACATTCAGAATGTTTTGCAGAACGATGGTAATGATCGTGCTGCCACCGGGGCTTCCGGTTGCCATAATGGGTTTGCCATTCTCAAACACGATGGTCGGCGTCATGGAAGACAGGGGGCGCTTACCCGCTTCAATAGCATTTGCGTCGCCACCCAGCAAACCATAAGCATTAGGCACGCCCGGTTTCGCAGAAAAATCGTCCATTTCATTGTTAAGCAAGAAGCCCGCACCCGCCACAGAGATGCCACTGCCATATGAGAAGTTCAGGGTATACGTGTTGCTCACCACATTACCCCACTTGTCCCACACTGAAAAATGGGTGGTCTGTGGACTTTCTTCCCCAATCGATAAGGCGGGACGGATATCTGCAGAATCACTGGCCACATTAAGGTCTATACCCTCTCGCAGCTTGGCCGCATAGGTTTTATCGGTAAGCTTACTGACTGGAACAACGTAAAAATCCGGATCGCCCAGATATTGGCTGCGATCCGCGTAGGCCCTGCGCATGGTTTCGGTTAATCGATGCAGATAAGCAGCGCTGTTGTGCCCAAGCGCCGCCAAATCCCAGCCCTCCAGAATATTGAGCATCTGTACCAGATGAACACCACCGGATGAAGGCGGAGGCATAGAGGCAATGGTATAGCCTCGGTAATGCCCGAGCACTGGGGCGCGTTCAACCACCCGGTAATTGGCCAGATCGTCGAGTGTCATCAGGCCGTGATGGCGCTTCATCTCGGCGACAATCTGCGCCGCAGTTTCTCCGCGATAGAAACCCGCTACACCCTTCTCGGAGATTCGTCGCAGCGTTTGCGCAAGCTCTTGTTGTCGCCAGAGATCACCACGATGTAACAAGCTGCCATCGGGCTTGAAAAAATAACCCACCGAAGCCGGATCAGCGCGCAATCGTGTTGCCGCGCGACTCAGGGAGTACGCCAGTGTATCGCTGACGATGAAACCCTGTTCAGCCAATTCGATGGCAGGTGCCATCACCTCTGAAACCGTCATGGAGCCATAGAGTTCCAGCACATGGAGTAATCCCGCTACGGTACCGGGTATGCCAGCTGAAAGATGGCTGAAACGGGACAACTGTGCATCTACGGCGCCCTGCTCATCAAGAAACATATCCCTGTTGGCTGCAGCCGGGGCCATCTCTCGATAGTCGATAGCGATGGTGCGCTCACCCTTCCTCAGGTGTAGCAGCATAAACCCACCACCACCGATATTGCCCGCCTGGGGCAACGTGACGGCGAGTGCAAAACCAGTCGCTACTGCTGCATCCACAGCATTGCCGCCCTGTTTCAGGATGCTGGCTCCCACTTTGCTGGCCAAAGCCTCCTGAGAAACCACCATTCCAGAGCTGGACAGCACAGGATGAAAACGGGCATTCTGGTCGATGATGGCTGGTTCCGTTGCAGCAGCAAGGCAAGCTGGAAACAACAACACCAGACACAGCAACTTGAGAAAAGCCTGTTTCACATCAACACTCCACAAAGAATCGGTCATAATCTTAACATCCATCACCACATTAGGCCGCTTAGGTGACTAAGCTATAAAAAAAAGGGGGCAATTGATGGAGAGCGTTGAATATTTTCCCATCGAGGTGGAAGAGGTCAGCTGGCAGACGGCCAGCGAACAATTGACGGCTATACGGCACAAAGTCTTCGTCGAGGAGCAGGGAGTTCCTGACGAGGAAGAAATCGATGAACTGGACCCTAGTGCCCTGCACTGGATTGCCTATGGACCAAAAAACGTCGCCATGGCGACAGCTCGGATGCTACCGGATGGACAAATCGGTCGCATGGCCGTGCTGAAGGAGTATCGGCAGCGCGGCGTGGGCTCTTCCCTTATGCGTAACATGATCCGTTACGGTATTCGCGAAGGCATGGAACAATTGTTCCTGAGTGCTCAGGTACACGCAGTCCCTTTTTACGAGGGTTTCGGCTTTATTGCTGAGGGTGATTCTTACGTGGATGCAGGTATTCCACACCGGGCGATGGTTCTCAACCTGCATCGTTTTATAGATAACTCCCCCAAGCCATTGCTTCGGGATATCTCAGATGAAGAACGCCTGCGAGTTGGCATTGAAGGAATTGAAGCATTTCACGAGCAGGCCGTGATGCTGGCCAATCGCGCGCAACGGGAAATCAGGATCTTCTCTTTACGCCTTGAACCCGGGGTCTACAGCAACAACAGCTTTTGCGATGTCATTTATGCCTTTGCCACCAGCCATCCCCTTGCTCGAGTCAAAATCCTGGTCAAAGATATTGCCCAGGTAATACACAACACCAATCAGCTTCACGAACTGTGCCTGCGACTGCCCAGCCGCATTCAAATTCGCAAGCTTGACGCCAAGGAAGAGACGCTGCACACCGAGTTTTTACTGGTTGACCGTACCGGTATTCTCTATAAACAGGAACCAGAACGCTATGTAGGCTACGTGGTTGCCCATGCGCCGCTGGAGGCAGTGGAATTGGTGGAGGAGTTCGACAAGATGTGGGAGCAGAGTGAGCTGGACCCGGAATTACGACGCCTGCACATCTAGCTTCCCCTGTCTTTCAGGCATAAAAAACCGGGGCTTCAGCCCCGGTTTTTTTAGTGGAAACTCACTGCAACTTTGCTTTCTGACGATAAGCATGCAGAAGTGGTTCAGTATAACCGCTCGGCTGGGAACATCCTTTGAATACCAGGTCGCAGGCGGCGGCAAATGCCACGCTGCTATCAAAGTTGGGCGCCATATTGCGGTACTCTGGATCGCCAGCATTCTGGCCATCCACAATTTTGGCCATACGCTTCATCGTCTCCATCACTTGCTCTTCACTACAAATGCCGTGACGCAGCCAGTTAGCAATATGCTGGCTGGAAATCCGAAGGGTGGCACGGTCTTCCATCAGCCCTACGTTGTTGATGTCCGGTACTTTGGAACAACCTACGCCCTGCTCTACCCAGCGTACAACGTAACCGAGAATGCCCTGGGCATTGTTATCCAGCTCTTTCTGGATATCCTCAGCAGTCAATTCGCGATCCAGCAACGGGATGGTCAGAATATCGTCAACACTGGCTGGAGTGCGATGAGCCAACTCTTTTTGCAGCTCGAACACATCAACCTGATGATAATGAATAGCGTGCAGAGTAGCTGCCGTAGGTGAAGGTACCCAGGCAGTGTTGGCACCCGCTTTGGGGTGGCCAATCTTGGCGACCATCATGTCCGCCATATTATCCGGAATCGGCCACATGCCTTTGCCGATCTGGGCACGACCCTTCAGACCACAGGCCAGACCTACGTCAACATTCTGGTCTTCATAGGCTGAAATCCACTTCATGGTTTTCAGCAAGCCTTTTGGTGCGAAGGGGCCCGCTTCCATACTGGTATGAATTTCATCGCCAGTGCGATCAAGGAATCCGGTGTTAATGAAGACCACACGTTCACTGGCAGCGCGGATACACTCCTTGAGGTTGACGGAGGTACGGCGCTCCTCATCCATAATGCCGACTTTCAGTGTATTACGCGGCAAACCAAGACCATCTTCCACGGCATTAAACAGGCTATTAGTGAAAGCCACTTCCTCAGGACCGTGCATTTTCGGCTTCACAATGTAAACACTGCCGGTTTTACTATTGCGGAGATTTCCGCTGCCTTTCAGGTCATGGATGGCAATCAGGCTGGTGATCATGGCATCCATGATACCTTCCGGAACTTCATTGCCTTCGCTGTCGAGAATCGCCGGATTGGTCATCAGGTGGCCAACATTACGCACAAACAACAAGCTTCGGCCTGGCAGCACCAGGGAACCGCCATCCGGCGTGGTGTACTCACGGT
The DNA here is from genome assembly GCA_041581855.1 of Porticoccus sp. Taxonomy (GTDB): domain Bacteria; phylum Pseudomonadota; class Gammaproteobacteria; order Pseudomonadales; family Porticoccaceae; genus Porticoccus. The sequence goes on from JBFICU010000047.1 coordinate 6,204, forward strand.
CAGGGTTCATGCGACGGACAATGGTCTTGCCGCCCTTCTCCAGAGTTTCTTCCAGATCACCCTTCATCAAGCCTAACCAGTTGCTGTAGACCAGTGCCTTGTCTTCGGCATCGACGGCAGCAACAGAATCTTCGCAGTCCATGATGGTGGTCAGCGCTGCTTCCATGAGGATATCTTTAACGCCGGCAGCATCAGACGAACCAATAACACTGCTTCTATCTACTTGAACTTCCATATGCAATCTATTGTTTTTCAAAAGAATTGCATCGGGGGCTTCAGCACTTCCCTGATAGCCTACAAATTTTGATGGATCCGCCAAAGCAGCCTGGGTACCGTCGATCAATGTGGCCTTTAATTGGCCTCCTGCAACACTGTACAGAGCAACTTCTTTGTGGGAATGGCCTGCAAGAGGTGTGGAATCATCTAGCAGGTTACGGGCATATTCGATCACCAACGCACCACGCGCAGGATTATAGGCCGAGGTCTTTTCTGCACCGTTAGCCTCAGGTAAGACGTCCGTACCATATAGGGCGTCATAGAGACTTCCCCAGCGCGAGTTGGCGGCGTTCAGTGCAAAACGGGCATTCATGACGGGTACAACCAGCTGGGGACCAGCCTGATGAGCGATCTCAGGATCCACGTTAGCAGTAGTGATCGCAAAATCTGAACCTTGGGGCACCAGATAGTCAATCTCCTGGAGGAAGGCCTTATATTCGGCATGATTGTGGGGCTGACCTGCACGTTGCTGATGCCAGCCATCAATCTGGGCCTGAAGTGCGTCGCGCTTTTTCAGGAGTTCGCGGTTTTTAGGGGCAAAATCACTGACAACAGCGCCAAAAGACTCCCAAAAAGCGGCTTCTTCAATACCGGTTCCGGGAATAATGTCTTGTTTAACGAGATCATAAATCGAACGAGCGACCTGAAGTCCACTCACTTGAACGCGTTCAGTCATGATTGAGTCCTGTGGTTATAGATCCAATAAGAGATGGATTGTAGGTAACCGAACCGAGATTAATCAATTTTATGGATATTATGTCCGCTATTTTTTTGACGAATAACCCTGCTTAATCCAACGTCCTCGCAACGTCTGCGATAAGCCGACGCATCCACTGATGTGCAGGGTTGTGCTGTAAAAGCGGGCTCCATGCCATGATCAGCTCAATTTCGGGAATATCGAACGGTGGCGGCAAAATCGACACATTGGGGTTATCTTTTAACAGCATGGCCGCCTTTGTCGGCAGGGTAATCACGAGATCCCGCAACTCAGCAAGTCGCATAGCTGCCTGGTAATGACGGGTAAATACACGTATACGGCGTTTTTTCCCCAGTTTGGCGAGAGCCTCATCGACCCAGCCGAGGCGTTGTACTGCACCCGGCTCCATGCCGACACCTATGCCCATGCCGGTCTTACTAACCCACACATGGCCCGTTTCAAGGTAGCTGTCGAGGGTGAAGTTGTTACGAATGGGATTGTGGTTGCTTAGCAGACAGGAAAACGAATCGCGCCAGATGGTCATTTGATGAAATGACTGCGGCAACATATCAAAGCGGTTGATGACAAGATCAACGGTGCCCTGCTCGACGTCCTGATAACTGATGTCACTGGGCGTCAATATATCCAGGGTAATATTGGGCGCTTCAGAACGAAGTCGACGCAGCAAATGTGGCAACAGGGTAGATTCCGTATAATCACTCACTGATATCCGGAAGACACGGTCGGCATCTGCGGCATTAAATTCACTACGGGGCGCCACAGCTTTCTCTATCGACGCCAAGACCTCCCTGACAACAGGCTGCAGCTGTTCAGCGCGCTCAGTTGGAGTCATACCCTCACTGGTACGCACCAACAAAGGGTCATTGAAAAGACCTCTCAAACGCCGCAAACCATTACTCATGGCAGGCTGGCTGATACCGAGGTTCTCTGCAGCTCTGGTGACATTCCGCTCTTTCAGCAAGACATCCAGGTAAACCAGCAGGTTAAGATCGACACTACGTATATTCATACAAAAAATACCGGAAATAATGTCTATAGATTAGCTAAATTTTGGGGCGATGGCTAGAATCTGTTTCCGTTAATCCACGTTTTCTTTTCTCAATCTGGAAGGACTGATCATGTCAAACTACACAAAAGAGATTGATGCTGTAGCCAGCGTATGCAGTGCCAACAGCACATGGAGTGCTATCAACCCTGAGTCTGCAGCTCGTATGCGTCTCCAGAACCGTTTCCACACCGGCCTGGATATTGCCAAATACACTGCCAAGATCATGCGTGAAGACATGGCAGCCTATGATGCTGACAGCTCCCAGTACACTCAATCCCTGGGTTGCTGGCACGGC
>JBFICU010000048.1:0-8497 GCA_041581855.1 Porticoccus sp.
GAAAGAAATCAGCTGCCCGAATAGGGTCAGGTTAATATTCACACCAACACCTCGTTCTTGGAGTTAAGTAAAAGAATCGGGATGTCAAAATTAAGCTGCGACACCTGGGGCAACAGCGAAGATCAGGTACATGCCGATACCCACACCGATCATGGGGATCGCATCGATCAGACCAGCAAGCAGGAACATTTTACCTTGCAGCATCGGCCCAAGTTCTGGTTGACGAGCAGTGCCTTCGAGCAGCTTTCCACCCAGCAGGCCCATACCAACAGCGGCACCCAGTGCGCCAAACCCAACCATAATTGCGGCTGCGATCATGATAAGTTCCATTTTTTTCTCCTAATACTAGAGTAAGTTATAAAGTTAAAAGTAAATCAGTGATCTTCGTGTGCCATGCTCAGGTACACGACGGTCAAAACCATGAATATAAATGCTTGCAAGGTGATAACCAGAATATGGAAGATTGCCCAACCCAGCTGTAGAACACCACCAAACGTGCCCAGTATCCATCCCGCGCCGTACATCATTGCAATCAGGATAAAGATCATTTCACCGGCATACATGTTGCCGAATAACCGTAGTCCCAGTGAAAAGGGTTTGGCTAACAAGCCAACCAGCTCAAGGGCCAGGTTGATAGGCACAAAGATCGCTTGCACCACAGGATTTTTAGCACTGAAAGGTTGCAGTGACAGCTCACCAAGGAAGCCGCCAATACCTTTCACTTTGATACTGTAATAAATGATCATGACAAACACAGCCAGAGCCATACCCAAGGTAACATTGGGGTCTGTCGATGGAACAATTTTTTGGAAGTGAACACCAGCAAGGCCCATCAACCATGGCACGACATCCACGGGAATCAAGTCCATTGTGTTCATTAGAAACACCCACACGAAGATGGTCAGCGCCATCGGGGCAATCCAGGGGTTGCGGCCATGGAAACTGTCTTTAACAGTGCCATCCACAAACTCAACCATCATTTCTACAAAATTCTGCCAGCCGGTGGGGATACCTGCTGAGGCTCGCTTTGCGGCCCAACGGAACAACAATGCAAACACCAAACCCAAGCCAATTGACCAGCCCAGGCTATCAACATTCAGCGCCATGAAACCCATTTCTTTGGCTTGCTCGGCATTGTGGGCAAAACCCCAGCCATGCTCGGTGTGACCAAAGGTGAGATTGGTCAGGTGGTGCTGAATGTATTCTGAACCCGTCTTTTCCGTTTCGCCTGCCATTTTTTGTCTCTCAAACCAGCGAGGTCAATTCTTAGCGATTTAACACCTTTGAGGCGCAAAACCACTGCACTATTACCATGGCGCCATACCCGAGAAACAATGCCGATACATTCAATGGCTGCACATATTTAAATGTGATGCCAAACAGAACGACCGTGAGCAAGACTTTGCCCGTTTCTCCCCAATATATGGCTCGCAGTATTTTTAGGGCCTGTGTGGCTCCCTGATACCGAAAGGTCCAACGCGTGAAGTAGGCATGTGGGCCTATCTGAATCACGCCACCGATCAACAGGGAACAGGACATGGTCATATCAACCGGCAGCAATCCCATCACAGCTATGAACAATATCACTAGCTGGATCAGCGCAATGCGCCCTACCGGCGGGACCTTGATGGTAGCTTTCATTGCTTGCTACCCCCCATCCGCGTTATTTGCCCGAGGCAGCTTTTTTTGCTGACCCAAACGGGCGGCAATTATAGGTAGTCCAATATCCAGTTTCAACAAAACTTTACCGTAACTGGATATTTCCTTGGTTGTTATGCAAATAGTCGCCATAGCGATCAGTTATGATTGACGACTACTTGATATGATCAAGAATGCCTTCCAGTTCATCGACACTGTTGTATTTTAAAACCAGTCGGCCCTTACCCTTAGCGCTGTGCTCTATTTGCACAGGAACCCCCAGCTGGTCTGCTAGTTTGTCTTGTAATTGCCTGATATCTGGATCTATTCTTGTTTTTTTCTGGTCTTTTGGTTGGTTTTTTTGTTGCAGCATCCGGCGCACTAATGCTTCGATTTGTCGTACGGTCATCCCTTTGGCAACAGCTATTCTCGCCGCTTCAATCTGTGGTTCGCCCTCCAGTCCAAGCAGTACTTTTGCGTGCCCCATTTCCAAGTCACCGTGTTCCAACAGCTTTTGCACTTCGCTTGAGAGGGCGGTCAGACGCATAAAGTTGGCAACGGTGCTCCTCGATTTGCCCACTGCCTGCGAGATTTGTTGCTGAGTAAGCCCAAACTCCTGCTGTAGCCTTATCAGAGCCTGTGCTTCTTCCATCGCATTGAGGTCTTCACGTTGAATATTCTCGATCAACGCCATTGCCATAGCGGATTCGTCTGTGACATCTTTTATGAGTGCCGGAATTGTTTCCAGGCCTACCAGCTGTGCAGCACGCCAACGTCTCTCACCCGCGATGATTTCATAGCTATCGATACCCAGTGGTCGCACCACAATGGGTTGCATGACACCTTGGGCGCGAATTGAATTGGCCAAATCCTCCAGTGCTTCTGGGTGCATATCCCGACGCGGCTGGTATTTACCTCGGCTCAAAAATTCTACCGGCAGTTCTTTCAGATGCTCATTGCCACCAGACTCAACGACGCGCTCCTGTTCGTTTTCGGTCCCCAGCAGTGCATCCAGGCCTCGCCCCAAACCTTTTCTCTTGACCATAATTTAACCTGTTGTCTCTGCCTGCGCCTTGGCTGCTTTACCCCTGCGGATTATCTCGCCGGCTAACCCTAAATAAGCCAGCGCTCCTTTTGAGCTCTTATCGTAACTGAGGGCTGGCTGCCCATAGCTAGGCGCCTCTGCCAAACGTACATTTCTGGGGATTGCAATCCGATATACTTTCTCACCAAAGTGTTTTCGCAGCTGACTGGTCACTTCATTGGTGAGACTGTTTCGCGGATCATACATGGTGCGGAGAATGCCCTCGACCTGGAGGCTGGGATTCAGAAATTTCCCGATTTTTCCGATTGTCCCTACCAACGCGGACAAGCCCTCTAAAGCGTAGTATTCACACTGCATTGGGATAATGACGCCATCACACGCCACCAACGAGTTGACGGTCAACATGCTGAGGGAAGGGGGGCAATCGATAATGATGTAATCGTAATTATTTTTGACCCGGGCCAAAGCTCGACGTAGTCGGCTCTCTTTGCCAGGCTTATTTAACAACTCCACCTCTGCGGCAGTGAGATCACCATTCGCTGGTAGCACGTCAAACATGCCCGATTCGCAGCGATGGATGACATTTTCTGTCAGCAGATCACCGGTCAGAACATCCAGGATGGTAGTTTTCAGCTGGTTTTTGTTCACGCCGCAACCCATGGTGGCATTGCCTTGTGGATCCATATCCACCAGGAGAGTTCGCTTGTTGAAATTGGCCAGGGATGCCGCCAGATTGACACTGGTAGTGGTTTTACCCACGCCGCCCTTTTGGTTGGCGATGGCAAATGTCTTACTCAAAACGGGGTCCTCAAGCAGGCGCTATCTCTACCAGGTGTCGTTGTCCTTCCACCCCTGGTACTTTGAGCTGGTGTGAGGCAATGACATTATAGTGTTTTGGCAGATCGCTCAACTCCTGCTCGGGATATTGTCCTTTCATTGCATAAAAGCGACCTTTTTTCTCCACCAAATGCGAACACTTTTCGACCATATCCGACAAATTGCTAAATGCGCGACTGGTTACGGCATCGAAAAGCTGTTGTGGCTGATACGCTTCCACTCGGCTCTGGACTTCCTGGACATTATCTAAACCCAGGCTGGTTTTAACATGAAAAAGAAAGCGGGTTTTTTTGCCATTGCTGTCCAATAAGGTAAAGGATCGCTCCGGAAAACAGATTGCCAGCGGAATACCCGGCAGCCCGGGGCCTGTTCCGACATCGATAATCCGCTTCCCCTGAACAAAAGACGCAATACTCAGGCTGTCCAAGAGATGCAGTCCAAGCATTTCCTGAGGGTCACGAATAGCCGTGAGGTTGTAGGCTCTGTTCCATTTCTGCAACAAACTTAAATATTCAAGTAACAAGCCGACCTGTTTATCGGTCAAACCCAGCGATAATTGGGTCAACCCAGCGCGTAGTTGCTGCTCCTGTCCTGTCATCACTCAAGCTATCTTCTGTTCGGCGGTGCTTTTCTTCTTCAGGTAGATCAGCAGCAGCGATATAGCCGCCGGGGTTACTCCTGGAATGCGCGATGCACGGGCAAGTGTTTCCGGGCGGGCCATGGTTAACTTCTGTTTTACCTCGTTGGACAATCCCTTCACACCGTCATAGTCAAAATCGTCCGGTATCGGCGTATGTTCTTGCCGACGCATGCGGTCAATCTCCTCTTGTTGACGGTCGATATACCCAGCATATTTGGCATCAATCTCCACTTGTTCGGCGACATCTGCTGAAACACTGATCTCTCCACTCAAATCGCAGATATCCTGATAATTCAGTTCCGGGCGTTTTAATAAGTCGTGAAGGCTGTATTCCCTCGCCAGGGCAACACCTGTTTTGTCTTTAACAACGCTAGCCGGGGCACTGGCTGGTTGTACCCAGGTTACTTTCAAGCGCTGTTGCTCTCGCTCTATCTGCTCACGTTTTTCAATAAAGGCCTTCCAGCGAAAATCATCCACTAACCCCAGCTCTCGTCCTTTCTCGGTCAATCGCAGATCCGCATTGTCCTGACGAAGCAACAAACGATACTCTGCTCGGCTGGTAAACATGCGGTAGGGCTCTCGGGTTCCCATGCTAATCAAGTCATCCACCAGCACACCAATGTACGCCTCGTCGCGCCGCGGGCACCATGCCTCACGACCCTGCGACTGCAATCCAGCGTTCAAACCAGCCAGAAGGCCCTGTGCCGCCGCTTCTTCATAGCCGGTGGTGCCATTGATCTGTCCGGCAAAAAACAGCCCGTCTACATATTTGTTTTCCAGAGAATACTTGAGGTCCTGCGGATTGAAGTAATCGTATTCGATTGCGTAACCAGGGCGGGTTATGTGGGCATTTTCAAAGCCGCCGATAGAGCGCACCAATTGCATTTGTACATCGAAAGGCAGGCTGGTGGAGATCCCATTGGGGTAGAGTTCGTGGGTCGTTAGCCCTTCTGGCTCAATAAATATCTGGTGACTGTCTTTGTCGGCAAACCGTACAACCTTATCTTCAATAGACGGACAATAGCGAGGACCAACACCCTCAATAACGCCGGTATACATGGGAGAACGGTCCATCCCCCCGCGAATAATCTCGTGTGTTTTCTCGTTGGTGTAGGTGACATAACAGCAGGTTTGCTGCGGGTGTTGCTCCACCGAACCCAGGAATGACATCACTGGCTCTGGCTGATCTCCCCACTGAACCTGTAGACCCTCGAAATTGACACTGCGGGCATCAATACGCGGCGGTGTACCGGTTTTCAGGCGATCTACCCTAAGGGGTAACTCCCGCAATCTGCGGGCTAAACCTATTGATGGCGGATCGCCAGCACGCCCACCAGAGTAATTTTCCAGGCCAATATGGATCTTGCCACCAAGAAAGGTTCCTGTGGTCAACACCACGGATCTCGCGTCAAAGCGCAACCCCATCTGTGTCATCACCCCGCAGACCTGATTGCCTTCCATCACCAGATCCTCTGCCGCCTGCTGAAAAATCCACAGGTTCGGCTGATTTTCCAGTATCTGGCGAATAGCCGCTTTGTACAGCACACGATCCGCCTGGGCACGAGTAGCTCTAACAGCGGGTCCCTTACGGGAATTCAATACACGAAATTGGATACCCCCAAGATCGGTGGCCAGAGCCATTGCTCCACCCATTGCATCCACTTCTCTGACCAGATGACTTTTGCCAATACCACCAATTGCCGGGTTGCAAGACATTTGCCCCAGCGTTTCGATGTTGTGTGTTAACAGCAATGTTTTGCAGCCCATCCTGGCGGCGGCAAGGCACGCCTCTGTACCGGCATGACCTCCGCCAATAACGATGACATCAAAGCTGTCCGGATAACGCATGTCTGAACGTGCCTCAGGCAAAATCTGAAAAGGGGCGACATTATACGGAATAACTGTCTAAAAAATAATCGATTTAATATGAAGATATCTGGGAACGATGAAACTAAAAAAATCATCATGTATGTCTCTTAAAGACAAACTAACGCCTTATATAATATGTATCTCTATATATAGGTATATTATATTTACTGTTACTAATGAAGGCCTACTTTTCTGTGGGTAACGCTATTAACTAATTTAAAAACAATATGTTACGTTAATGATAAGTACATTTGAAAATGGCTTTAAAGCTGCTGAGATCCTCTCTACAGCCCGTGGATAAAAGGGTGGGTTACCCACAGAGTCTAGCAGACGTCAGTTATCCACAAAACCATCCCAAGATTATCCCTATGGTTTAACCCCCCTTTATCCACAGGTTAGTCAGTGTTGTGGATAACGTTAATGGTGGTGTGGGTAAGTGTGTGTGTAAGTGTGCGAGTAAGTGTGTGTAAGGATTATTTAGCCGTCACGGGGATCTTCCGTTGCTATGGTGTTTGTTTTTCATTAAAATCGCCCGCCCTTTGCAAGGTATTACTCAAGTTAACGGAAGTCAGTCATGAAAAGAACATTTCAGCCAAGCGTCCTTAAGCGTAAGCGCACTCACGGTTTTCGTGCCCGTATGGCCACCAAAGGTGGTCGTGCAGTGATTAATCGCCGTCGTGCCAAAGGTCGTAAGCGCCTGGCAGCCTGATAAACGGTTGCTGCCAGGGCAGACATGTGCCCGAATCTACCTTTGGTCGAGATAAGCGCCTTTTGACAGCCCGGGCATACCGGGCTGTTTTTAGTGATACCTGCTATAAGGTAGCGCATCCAAACCTACTCCTCTTAGCTCGTCCCAATGAGCTGGCCCACCCAAGGCTTGGGTTGGTCGTCGCAAAAAAAAATATCCGTCGTGCTGTTGATCGCAATCGCGTAAAAAGGGTTGTGCGAGAGACGTTTCGTTCTACCCAGGGAATTCTGGATTCCGTGGATGTCATTTTTTTAGCGCGACAGGGGTTAGAGCGGCTCACCCCCAGGGAGCAATCAGACTTGCTGGAAAGCAGTTGGCGTCGCCTTTCACGAAAATTGACGTCAAACCAATGATACGTCGCGGCTCTATCGCAGTCGTTAAGGGTTACCAGTATCTGGTGAGCCCGCTGTTGGGAGACAATTGTCGTTTTTATCCGAGTTGTTCTTGTTATGCTATTGAAGCTATAGATCATCACGGTGTCATCAAGGGGGGTTATCTAACGCTCCGTCGGCTTATAAAATGTCACCCTTTTCATCCCGGTGGTTACGACCCGGTACCGGATTCAGAACAAATACAGAGTTGAAATAACTATGGATTGGCAACGTTCGCTGCTTATTGGTGCCATGCTGGTGGTGCTTTACATGCTGTTTCTTGAGTGGAATACCTTTGAAGAGGCCCACAAACCGCAAGTGGACAGCAGCATGGTGGAAGCCCTGGTGGCCGATCCAGAAACGCCTACGCTTTCTTCGGCGCCTGTACAAACACAGACAGGAGAATTGCCAGATGTAGTTGATACCGAGCATCAGGCATCGGTTACAACTACGACTAATGCTAATCAGGGCCAGCTGGTTACCCTGTCGTCAGATGTGCTAAAGGTAGTTGTCGATACACGAGGCGGGGACATCGTCCGTGCGGAGTTGCCAAAACATTTGTCTGAACTTGAAGATAGTGCAAACCCTTTTATTTTGCTCAATCGTACGGCTACTACCACTTATGTCGCGCAAAGTGGATTGATAGGTGCCAACGGTACAGATACAAGCAGCGGTCGCCCGGTTTTTACAGCGGTGTCTGACAGTTATACATTGGCAGAAGGACAGGAGAGCCTGCAGGTAGAGATGACGTACCAGCAAGGTGACGTCTTAATCACCAAACGGTTCACTCTCAACCGTGGTGACTATTTGATGGAAGTGGCCTACTTGGTGAACAACCAGAGTGCAGAATCCTGGCAGGGAGGTTTGTTTGGCCAGATTAAACGGGACAGTCATTCGCCTCAAGTCAGTAGTGGTGTAGGCATGGCCCCATTTTTGGGAGCAGCACTACATACTAATGAAGAGAATTTCAAAAAGCTGAAGTTTAAAGATCTGGAGAAAGAGCCATTCAAGGACTCTTTGACCGGGGGTTGGGTCGCGATGATCCAGCACTATTTCGTCAGCGCCTGGGTGCCGGATCAAAGTACAGAAAACCACTTCAATTTGCGCAAATTGGGCGGTCAGGATTTGTATGTACTTGGCTTTACTTCACCTCAAATTAGTATTGCACCCGGTACAACGGGTGAATTAAAAGCGGCTTTTTACGCCGGGCCGAAAGACCAATATCGTTTGGAAGAAATCTCGCCCTATCTTGATCTGACAGTGGATTACGGTTGGTTGTGGTGGATTGCCAAACCAATCTTTTGGGTGCTCTACCATATCCACGGTGTTGTCGGTAACTGGGGTTGGTC